>JABDIZ010000320.1 GCA_013003465.1 Rhodothermaceae bacterium | reverse complement strand
CGCCGAGCGAGGTCTTCTGGATCCTCCAGCACGGCATCAAGATGGCCGGGATGCCGGCCTACGGCCCGACGCACGCCGATGACGAACTGTGGCAGCTCGTCGCCTTCGTCAAGCAGCTCCCGGAGATGACGCCCGCGCGCTATGCTGCCCTCGCCGCGCCCTCCGACACCGCCGCCGCGCGGCCCCTGGCCGACGACGGTCACGACCATGTCCACTAACCGCGCCCAGCCTGTTGGCCGGGCGCGTCCTCCTCTCCACCCTCACCTCGCTTACCCATGTCCTACACCCGCTTCGCCGCTATGATCGCCACCTCGACCGGGGTGATGCTCATCCTCATGTACTCGACCGTCTACAGCCTCGATCACGTCTGGTGGAGCCAGACCAAGTTCTGGATGGCGCTCTACATGGGCGCCTCGATGGCCGTCATCATGCTGGCCTTCATGCTGAAGATGTACGACGACAAGAAAAAGAACCTCGCCATCTTCGCCGGGAGCGCGCTCGTTTTCGCCGTCGCGCTCTTTCTCGCCCAGAGCCAGGAAACCGTGGGCGATGTGGCGTGGATGAAGGCGATGATCCCGCACCACTCCATCGCGATCCTGACAAGCGAGCGGGCCAACATCTCCGATCCCCGCGTGCGCGACCTGGCGAACGAGATCATCGAGGCCCAGCGCCGCGAGATCACCGAGATGGAGGCGCTGATCGCCGACCTCGGAAGCGAGTAACTCAGCCATCATGGGCGCCGCCGTCAGGCAAGCGTCCCCACGTACTCAGACTCTTTCCCCACACGCCCCCTCCTCCCTCCATCTGACCCCAGACCGATGAACACCTACCACTACGCCCGCACCGTCGCCCTTCCGATGGACGAAGCCGAGTCCCGCGTCCGCGACACGCTGCAAGCGGAAGGCTTCGGCGTCCTCACGGAGATCGACGTGCAGGCCACGCTCCAGAAGAAGCTTGATGTCGACTTCCGCCCGTATAAGATCCTCGGGGCGTGCAGCCCGCCCGCCGCCTACCGCGCGCTTCAGGCCGAGCCGCTGATCGGGACCATGCTCCCGTGCAACGTGATCCTCCAAGAGACCAGCGATGGGCAAACGGAGATCGCCGCCGTGGACCCCGTGGCCTCCATGGCGTCCGTCGAGAACGACGCGCTTGGGGAGATCGCCGAAGAGATCCGCGACCGTCTGCGCAAAGCCGTCGACCGCGTGTGACGGCCTCCCTCCCGCATGTCCCTCCTTAGACCCTCCCTGCCATGAAACACACCCGAAACCTCCGATCTTTTCCGCTCTATGCCCTCGCCCTCGTCTTCGCCACGAGCGCGCACGCACAAGAGCACCAACACCAGCACGCCGACACCACCCAGGTTATGCCTATGGATCATGGCGACATGATGGACATGGAGCACATGCAGACCATGATGCCGCAGATGATGCGCATGCACGAGTGGATGATGGCCGACCTCGAAATGCGTGCGATGATGCACGAGATGATGGGCGGCGACCACGACATAGCCACGATGCAGGAGCGCATGGCCGGGATGTCGCCCGAGGAGCACCATCAGATGATGGAGCAGATGCACGCCCGGATGATGGCGCGCATAGAGGCGATGCCCGCCGAGGAGCACGAGGCGATGATGCACCGCATGATGGCGGCGCACCACCGGCTGATGGAGGACCCCGCCGTTCACGAGCCGATGATGGCCGATCCGGAGATGCACAGGATGATGGAGCAGATGCATGGAGGCGACATGATGCACGACGAGCAGATGGAAGGCATGGAGCACGAGCATTTGGGGTCGAGTGCGGAGCCGGACGGCGACGCTCGGCATGACGGCCAGCACGCCCCTTCGCCATACGCCGACGAAACCGAACGGCCCATCAAGGCCCTCTCAGCTGCTGAGGCCGATGGGCTACTCAAGGGCCGCGGACTCGGCTTTGCCCGCGCCGCTGAACTCAATGGGTATCCGGGACCCCTCCATGTCCTCGAACTCGTGGACGGCCTCCAGCTCTCACCAGAGCAGCGCACTGAAACACAGCGCCTCTACGACGCCATGCTCGCTGAAGCCACCGCGCTCGGTGCGCAGGTCGTCGAGCAGGAACGACACCTCGACGCGCTCTTCGCGGCCGGTGAGGCTACGCCAGAGGCCGTAGACCGCATCGCAACCCATCTCGGTGAGGTGCGAGGCCGACTCAGAGCCGTTCATCTCCGCGCGCACATCGCGCAGCGGGCTGTGCTGACGCCGGAGCAGGTTGATGCCTACCGCCGCCTCCGCGGCTACGCCGACTGAACGAAGCCTGATGCTGCACCTCGTCCTCCACGCCGTCGTCCCCGGCCTCGTCGCCGTGCTCTTCTTCCGCGACCGGTGGAAGGCGGCGTGGGGCGTGATGCTGGCGACGATGCTCGTGGACCTCGACCACCTCCTCGCCGATCCGATCTACGACCCGGCGCGGTGCAGCCTTGGCTTCCACCCGCTCCATACGGCACCGGCGATTGCGCTCTGGGCCGCTCTCGCGCTCTCGGAGAAGACGCGGCTCGTCGGCCTCGGCCTCCTCATCCATATGGGCCTCGACGGCCTCGACTGCCTCCTCTGACGCCGCTCACCTAACCCCGATCCTGCCATGAACGACGAGCACCGCCCGGGGCTCAAGCAGGCCGAATTCCGCGAGGCCGCCCACGAGGGGCCGCACGGCTCCCACGCTGACGGCCACAAAGGCGCCGTCGAGGCGCACGACCCGGCCGAGCACGCCCACGAGGCGGCCGACCACGCGCCTGCGCCGAACGACGGCCACGCCGAGCACGCGGCGATGGACCACAGCCAGAGGAATCACGGCGAGCACGGTAGCCATCACGACCACCACGCCATGATGGTGGCTGATTTCCGACAACGCTTCTTCGCCTGTCTCGCCCTCACCGCCCCCATCCTCGTCCTGAGCCCGATGATCCAGGACTGGGCCGGTTTCTCGGTGACCTTCCCTGGCGCCATATGGGTGCTGACCGCACTCTCAGCTATCGTCTACGGCTACGGCGGGTGGCCCTTCCTCACCGGCATGGTCGAGGAACTGCGGAAGAAGCGGCCGGGCATGATGACGCTCGTGGCGATGGCGATCACGGTGGCGTTCGTCTACTCGGTGGCTGTCGTGTTCGGGCTGGAGGGGATGCTGTTCTTCTGGGAGACGGCCACGCTCATCGACCTCATGCTCGTCGGCCACTGGATCGAGATGCGAAGCGTGATGGGCGCGTCGAAGGCGCTCGAAGAGCTGGCGCGACTGATGCCCGACGAGGCACACCGCCTCAAGCCCGACGGCGCCGTCGAAGACGTGCCCACGAGCGCGCTTCGCCCCGGCGATCGCATCCTTGTCAGGTCCAGCGAGAAAATCCCTGCCGATGGCGTGGTGGTAGACGGGCAGAGCGCCGTCAACGAGGCCGCGCTCACAGGCGAGTCCGTTCCGGTCGAGAAGGGGGAGGGAGACACGGTCATCGCCGGGGCCGTCAACGGCACGGGCGCGCTCACGGTCGAGGTACAGAAGACCGGTGCTGATGCCTACCTCAATCAGGTCATCGGGCTCGTGCGCGAGGCGCAGGCGTCGAAGAGCAAGACGCAGGACCTTGCCAACCGTGCCGCGTTCTATCTGACTGTCATCGCCCTCTCGGTCGGCGCGCTCACGTTCGTGGTGTGGTTCTTTCTCACGAGCGTCGGCCTCACGTTCGCCATCGAACGGGCCGTGACGGTTATGGTGATCGCCTGCCCCCACGCGCTCGGCCTCGCCATCCCACTGGTCGTGGCCGTCTCGACCTCGGTGAGCGCGCGCAACGGACTCCTCATCCGCGACCGCGCCGCGTTCGAGCGTGCCCGCCTCCTTGACGCACTCGTGTTCGACAAGACAGGCACGCTCACCGAGGGCCGCTTCGGCGTGACGGAGGTGCTGACGAGCGATGGCGTTGATGCAGATGATCTCCTCGCTACAGCCGCCGCCGTCGAGGGCGGCAGCGAGCACCCCATAGCTGCAGGCGTCGTCCGCACTGCTGGGGAACGTGGCCTGACGCTTCCGGCTGTCTCCAGCTTCGAGGCCCTCCCTGGCAAGGGCGTACGCGCGACGGTGAACGGGGTCGAGGTCCAGATCCTCAGTCCTGGTGCGGTGGAACGCGAACGGCTCGCTGTACCCGACGCGCTCCAGACCGATGCTAACCGACTCGGCCACGAAGGCCAGACCGTGGTCTGGATCGTCCGGGATGGCGCGGTGGCCGGTGCTCTGGCCCTCGCCGATGTGGTCCGGCCCGAATCCCGGGATGCCATCGCCCGGCTGCACGAACTGGGCGTCGAAGCCATCATGCTCACGGGCGACAAGCAGGCGGTGGCCGAGCACGTGGCGCGGCAGATTGGCATCGACCGTGTCCTCGCCGAGGTGCTCCCCGATGGCAAGGCCGATGCCATCAAGCAGCTTCAGGCCGAGGGCAAAGTCGTCGCCATGACCGGCGATGGCGTCAACGACGCACCCGCCCTCGCCACCGCCGATGTCGGCATCGCCGTCGGGGCCGGAACGGATGTGGCCGTCGAGACCGCCGATGTGATCCTCGCTCGCAGCGACCCGCGCGACGCCGTCCGCGTGATTGCGCTCGCGCAGGCGACATACCGCAAGATGCTCCAGAATCTCTGGTGGGCGGCAGGCTACAACGTCGTCGCGATCCCGCTCGCCGCCGGTGTCCTTGCCGGGGCAGGCCTCATCCTATCACCGGCCGTGGGTGCCGTGCTGATGAGCCTCTCGACGGTTATCGTCGCGATCAACGCCCGCTTCCTCCGGGTGGATTAAGCCTCTTCCGATTCAGTCGCCAACCGAGGATCGTAGGAGCCGCCGACGCCATCCGATGCAGTGGGAGCCGTCGTAAGGACGGGTTGCTGCACCTCGTCGGTCTCCGGCCAGGTGCTCATGATGACGCGCGGGCCGCGGTCGTAGGTGAAGTAGTTGTAGACCCAGTTGATAAGAACCGAGAGGCGGTTGCGGAAGCCGACGAGGTTGACCACGTGGATCACGGCCCACCCGAGCCAGGCCAGCAGGCCTTTCAGGCCGCGCCCGCTCGGGAACTCGAGGATGGCGGCGTTGCGCCCGATGGTTGCCATCTGGCCGAGGTCCTTGTACTGGAAGGCCTCAGGCTGGATACCACGCATCGCCCGCTCGATTTCCTTGGCCGCGTGGATGCCCTGCTGGATGGCGACCTGCGCCACCTGCGGATAGAGCTGGCCCGTCGGATCCGTCGCGCCGGCCAAGTCGCCAACGGCGAACACCTCGGGATGGCCGGAGACCCGGAGCGTGTCGTCCACGACGAGGCGGCTGCCGCGCGTCTGCTCCAGGCCGAGTTCGTCGGCGAGCGGGTTGGCACGCACACCAGCGGCCCAGATCAACGTTTGCGTCGCGAGTGATTCGCCGCCCTCGAACTGCACGGCCTCGGCCGAGACCGACTCCACCGCCGTATCCAGCCACACCTCTACACCGCGCTTTTCGAGCTGGCGTTTCGTATACGCCTGCAGGTCGGGCTTGTAGGCCTCCATGAGCGCGTCGCCACGCTCCACCAGAATCACGCGCGCGCGGTCTACATCGAGGCCGGCGAAATCGCGGCACAGCACGCGGTCGAACAGTTCGATGAGCGCCCCGGCGGTCTCTACACCAGTCGCGCCTCCGCCCACAACCACGAAGTTGAGCGCGCCCTCTTCGATCAGCGCAGCGTTGCGGTTGGCCTTCTCGAACTGGAGCAGCACGTGGCTGCGCAGGTTGACGGCATCCGCGACGTTCTTCAGCGGGAAACCGTACGTCTGCGCCCCCTCTACGCCGAAATAGGCCGTGGATGCGCCGGCCGCGAGGATCAGGTAGTCATAGGGAATCGGTGGGCCTTGATCGACCTGCAAGACGCGCGCGTCGAGGTCCGCGCCGAGGACGGTGGCGAGACGGAAGTCGACGTTCTTCTGCTTCTGGAAGATGTGCCGCGCCGACTGCGTGATGTCGCCTTCCTGCAAGCCCGCCGTCGCCACTTGGTAGAGGAGTGGCTGGAACTTGTGGTAGTTGTTGCGATCCACGAGGAGCACGTCGGCGGGCGTGCCGTCGAGTTCTTTGACGGCTTCCATGCCCCCGTGCCCCACTCCGACGACGACGATGCGAGGACGTGGAGCGAAGCCGTCGGCGGCAGGCGCCCCGTCGACACTGCGGATGTGCGGAACAGCGGAGTCCATGAGGATATCAGGCTTGGTGGGGTCGATGTACGTCCGTCAGCCCTCGCGGTTGTCCGCGCAACCGTGCTTCACGCAAAGGAAACGGAACGATTTGCCGCGGCGCGTCATATCATGACACGCCGCGTCACAAACTCCCCCCGCCCTATGTCCCCCACTCGCTTGCTCACGGGCCTCCTCACGGCCCTCTTGATCCCGGCCGCGCTGTTGGTCGTCTTCCGCAGCCGCCTGACCACCTACCCGTTCGAGGTGGAGATCAACCCGTACGACGTGGAGCCCCAACTGCATCAGCGGAGCACGGACCGCCGCTATGCCCCGATGCCGCGCTCGCTCCGTCCCAAGCGTCTTGCGCTCAACTAGGCGGTTTCTAGCGCCCTGCGATAGGCTTCTTTGAGCAAGCACTGGAAGTGGTAAACGCCAACCTCGGCCTCGACGGAGAACCGGCCCCGGTCGTAGGCGCGTGACGTGAGGCCGCGCTGAACGTGCGCGCAGATGGCGGCGTCTTCGGCCTGCACGCGGTCGCTTAAGTCAAGATCGACAGCGATGATCTCCTGCGCCTCGGGGGAAGTCGCGTCGGTATAGGCGTAGTCGAAGACGACCTGGCAGCAGTCGGCGGCAACGGGGATCACGCGGTTGACCTGGAGGCGCCCCGGCAGAATGTTGAGCACCGTGTTGGGGAAGACGAAGTAGTAGAACGCCGCGCTGTCGTCGGCCCCATACAGGGCGCCCTCGCCGCGAAGTGGGCTGTGCTGGAGCGAGTAATGCGGGTATGTCTCCGTCTCGTAGGCCCGCACGTCCAGCAGCGTAGCGAGTTCGGGGTGGACGAGCGGGATGTGGTAGCCTTCGAGGAAGTTATCCACGTAGACCTTCCAGTTGCAGGCTACGTCGTAAACGACGCGCTGGTGAAACTGCACCGTGGTGAGATCGAGTGGCGCGATGCGCTCGCGGATGCCGTTCATCTGCGCGGCCAGCGATGGCGGGTCATCATCGAGGTGGACGAAGACGAGCCCCTCCCACGTCTGCACGGCGACGGGCACGAGGCCATAGTCCCGCTTGTCGAAGAGTTCGGTGCGGTCGAAGCGGAGGACGCCGCGCAGCATGCCGTCTAGACGGTAGGTCCAGCCGTGGTACTGGCACTGGAGGACGCCCTTGCGGAGGTGCCCACAGGCTGCGGTGGCGAGCGGCCCGCCGCGGTGGCGGCACACGTTGTAGAACGCCCGCAGGTCGCCCTCCTTCGTGCGCACCACGACAACCGGCTCCCCGGCAACCGGCAGCGTCAGATAGCTGCTGGGCTCCGCGAGGTGTGACGTGTGCCCCGCGTACTGCCATGCGGTGGCTATGACCTGCGCCTCGTCGAAGGCGTGGAATGCAGGCTCGGTGTACCAG
>JABDIZ010000368.1 GCA_013003465.1 Rhodothermaceae bacterium | reverse complement strand
GCCTCGGCGTGCGTCGCCTCGGCCTCTGTCAGCCGCCGCCGAACCGTGTCTTCCTCGCGTGTCAACTCCTGCCGCCGCAGGTGGTCGGCCTCCGATTCACGGGCGAGTCGGTCCAGGGCGCGCGTGTCCGAGGCCCGGCGTTCGGCCCCGACGCGGGTTTCTGCTTCGAGCTGGCGGACGGTGTCCGTGTGCGTATTGAGGAGCTGCTGCCGCTGGCTCAGCGCCTGCTCGCGGGCGACGAGCCCCGTGCGCTGCTGCTCCAGCGCCGCCTCGCCCTGCCCGACATGTGTGGTCAGTGCTTCCACCTGCGTGCGGAGGTGGCGCGCGTCCCGGTCGAGCGTGCGGTGCTCATCAGCGAGTTGCTCGTAGTCCCATGCGGCGAGGGCGAGTTCGAGCAGGAGCAGGCGGTCGGCGAGGCGCTGGTGCCGAGCGGCCTTCTGCGCTTGCCGCTGGAGGCTCCGCACCGTGCGTTCGACCTCGTCAGTCAGGTCGGCGAGGCGCGTCAGGTCGGTTTGCGTGGAGTCGAGCTTGTTGAGCGCCTGGCGGCGGCGCATCTTGTACTTGGTGACGCCCGCGGCTTCCTCGAACAGGCGTCGGCGGTCGGCCGCATTGTCCGAGAGGATGTCCTCGATCATCTTGAGCTCGATGACCGAGTAGGCCCCCGCGCCCATCCCCGTGTCCATGAACAGGTCGAGGATGTCTTTGAGGCGGCAGACGGTGCCGTTGAGCAGGTACTCGCTCTCGCCCGAGCGGTAGAGCCGCCGCGTGATCGTCACCTCCGAGTATTCGGTCGGCAGGACGCCGCGCGTGTTCTCGATGGTGAGCGACACCTCGGCCAGCCCGAGCGCGCGCCGCTTGCTGGTGCCGTTGAAGATGACGTTCTCCATCCGATCCGAGCGGAGCAGGCGCGCGCGCTGCTCGCCCAGCACCCACCGCACAGCATCGATCACGTTCGACTTCCCGCAACCGTTCGGCCCCACGATGGCCGTGACGCCGGGGTCGAAGGTGAGCGTGGTCTTCTGCGCGAAGCTCTTGAAGCCGTGCAGTTCGAGCTTACTGAGGTACAAGGAGGGCCGAGAGCAGGGTTAGGCGGATAGACCGAAGATACCGCCGCCCGGCCACCCTTACGCCGCTCGGCCTATCGGAGGGCTCAGGCGCAGGCGGCGCGCGGCGCGGAGCCTGCACCGGACGGCCTTGCGCGCCGCGTCGTTGAGCAGACGGAGGGCGCGGATGGGCACTACATCGCAGGTGCCGTCGGTCCAGCGGATGAGGCGGTTGCCGTTGGTGCCCGCGAGAGGCTGCCCGGTGGCATCGGTGAGGAGGACGCCCCGGTGGCCTCGGAGGTCGAGGCGGGTGAAGCGGTCACCACGGAACTCGCAGTGCATCGGCAGGGGACGAGACAGGGAAGGGCGACGGCTGCAGGGTCCGGCGTCCCGCCTCCCCCGCGGATAACCGGTGCGTTACCGTACCGGGAAACGCGTGTGAACGGGTGCGGAGGCCGTGGACACCGCACTCCAGGCCCGGCAAATCAGACCGCCGCGGTGCAATCGGCCAGATGTCGTCGTTGTAGCAC
>JABDIZ010000349.1 GCA_013003465.1 Rhodothermaceae bacterium | reverse complement strand
GCCAGGAACGAAGCCTGGATGAGCGCATCCTCGAAGCGGCCCGTCTGGCGGAGCACCTCGGCGTAGCGGAACCGCACATTGAGGTTGTCTGGGTTGCGCTGAAGCACGAGCGCGAGCGCGTCCAGGGCGTCTTCCACCCGGTACGCCACCAGATACTGCTCGGAGAGCTCGCTCAGGACGATGGGGTCATCTGGGTTCGCGGCGCGGCGGGCTTCGAGCCGTGCGATGTTGGCCTGCACCACCTGCTGGCGCGCCTCGGTGACCTCGGCCAGTCGCGACTGATAGCGCTCGTCGCCGGAGTCGAGGTAGCCCGGTGCGGTGAGGATGTCGAACGCCTCCACGACGCGGTCGCGGTTGAGCAGTTCGTCGACGAGGGCATAGCGCGCCTCATCGTTGGAAGGCTGGGCGCGGAGCAGATACGTGAACCGATCCACGGGGAAGATGGGCGAGGCGCCGGTCGTCCGCATGAACCCGGCATCGACCTGCACGAAGAGGTCGAGCCAGCGGGCCGTCTCGCCATACTCTTCTTCGAGGGTTTGCCCCTGGCTGTCGGTGAGGACGGCGAGGTGGTCATACGCCTCGGCGAAGCGGCCGTACTGGATGAGCTCGCGGACGAGCTGAAAGCGTTTCTCGTCGTTGTTGGGGTCGCGGCGGAGGTCGGCCAGGAGGCGGTCGGCGGCGAAGGCGCGCGCCGGGCCAGCGCTGCGCTGGAGGCCCGCTTTCACACGCGCGTCGAAGCGCTGCCACTCGGCAGAGGTGCGGTAGCGGGGCGGGAGCCGGTCCAGGTTTTGGCGGGCCTCAAAGAAGCGGTCAGCCTCGACGAGGGCTTCGATAAGTTCGAAGCGCAGGTCGTCATTGTTCGGCTCGTCGCGGAGTTGGCGGGCCAGCACGTCGATGCGATAGGTGGAGGCAGCGGCGGCCTGCTGGGGGTTGCGGATCAGGTCGAGCCCGCGCTGGGCTTCTTTGTTGCCCGGGTTGAGCAAGAGGGCCTGCTCGAAGGACTGTTGCGCGAGCGCAGTCTTGCCCTGCCAGTAGCGGAAGTAGCCAAGCCGCATGTGGAGGTCGTCATCGGTCGGGTAGATCGTCAGGGCACGCGCGGCCACGCGCTCGCCGATGGCGTTGTCGCCGGGGTAGCCGGCGAGGGCAATCAGGTAGCGGCGGACGACGTCCGGGGTGCCCTCGGCGCTATCGAGATAGCGGGTGTACTGGGCGGCGGCGTCGCGGTAGAGTTCGGCATTATAGAGCGCATCGGCATAGCGAAGCCGGTACTGGAGGTTGTCCGGGTTGGCCTCTACCAACAGCCGTAACCCGTCCAGCCCGGCACGCGTGGTGGTGTTTTGCCGCTCGGAGACGCGCGTGACGGCCTGCAGGGCCTCGCTGTTGTCGGGGTCGAGCTGCAGCACCCGCCGGTAGTCGGCCAGGGCGCGGGCATAGCTGTCGCGGCCTTCGTGGGCACGGGCGCGCAGCATAAACGACCGCGTGTCGTTGGGGTTGGCCTCCACAATCGGGTCGAGGATCGAGATGGCCTCTCGATACTGCCCCTCGGAGATGGCAGCGGCGGCGCGGCTTTGCGCGGCGGCATGCTGCTGTGCCAGCGCGACCCCAGGGGCCGAGACCAGCATCAGCAGGCAAAGACTCGCGAGTAGGAAGAATCGGTTGAGCGTCATGTCAGGAGGCGTCGTGGGGGTTGAGGAAGGACGGTTCGGACGGACACACCTCGGGCAAGGCAGCCCGAGAAGCCGGCTGTCGGCAGACGTATTGGGAGAGGCGAGGCCGATGGGAGAGGAGAAGGCCGTCGTATCTAGGATCGGCGTGAATCGGCCTGCCTTAAGCGGCACGGGAGGGGCGCCCGTCCAATGGTCTTCATCCCTCGTCGAGCGCGTAGGTTAGGAACTCTTCGGCGTTCTGGAAGGGCTTGCCATCGGGCACCACAATCGCCGAGACGGAGTGGAGCAGATGGTCGGCCTGTTGCGGGGCGTCCTGGCGGAGCCGGTTCTTGAGGCGCGAGAAGAAGGCCTGGGCCTCCTCTGGGCGGCTGTTGCCCAGCAGCACCACCAGGCGCTCCTGCTCCATGTCGGCCAGCATCGCGTCCTGCTCGCGCAGGGCCTCGTGGACCAGGTCGAGGATGAACTCGAAGTCGAAGGGCCGCGAGCCGCGCCCATCGCCACGGTCCATGCGCATCGCCAGCAAGAGGAAGGGCGTATCGGCCACTTCGCGCTGGACGAAGTGCTGCTGAAGCAGCGTCGAGAACCCGGCGCGGTCGGTATAGCTGATTTCGGGCTCCGGCTCGGGCTCGGGCATCGGCACCTCGTCCATCACCGGCGCTTCGTAGGCGGGCGCTTCGTACGTCGGCTCATCAAAGGCCGAGGCTTCGTACGCGGGTGCTTCGTAGGTTGGGGCTTCGTAGCTAGGTTCTTCGTAGGCAGGCGCTTCGTACGCAGGCGCTTCGTAGGTGGGTTCTTCGTAGGCGAGCGGCGCAGGAGGCTGCACGAGCGGCTGCTCGATCACCGGGGCGGCGTTGTCGGCGAGGTCGATCTCGGGGGCCGCCGGGGGCGCGTCGGTGAGGACCGGCTCGTCGTAGCGGGGCTCGGTCATCATGTCGGCAACCTCGTACCCGAGCTCGGGGGCGGCCTGCTGGGCCACCGGCTCCGACACGGGCCGGGGCGTCTGGCGCGCCGGGAGCATCTGGATGGAGGCGGCCAGCTTCGCGCCGGACTCGATGAGCGATTCGAGGTCCCAGTTCTCCACCGTCTCGTGCCGGATGTGGCCGATGTGGGGCACCATCGTCAGCCGTCGGCTCGTCGAGGAGGGGTCCTCGGAGGTGAGCTCGAGGTGGAGCGCGCCGGTCATCTGGTTCTTCATGAACTCGATGACTTCTTCGGAGCGCTGGCTCCCCGGCTCGGCGATGCCCAAGAGCAGCGTCGTGTCGAGCGAGTCGATCTGTTCGAGCATGTGCACGAACTCCGAGCGCAGCCGGTCGAACGAGCGGAAGAGCACGAACGGCGTGAAGTCGTTGATGACCACGCGGCTGGGCCGGTGCTGCCGGATGATCGACACGAGGTCGCGCAGCGCTTTGGCCACGCCTTCGTCCCCGATGTTCTGCAGGTTGAAAAGCGGCGGGATGCGCATCAGCCGCACCAGCCCACTCTCGTACGCCTGATGCAGATCGAAGCCGATCGAGGCGGCCTGAATCATCAGGTCTTTGGGGCGGTCCGGCGCGATGAACAGGCACGGCTCTTCGAGCAGCGTCCCGGTCTGCGTGAACATGAGGGTCAGTAAACCCCGACCGCTGGCGGCGCGGCCATACGTCAGGTACGAACCGCCCCGATAAAGGCCGCCCCAGATATCATCGACGACGTCGATGCCGGACAGGGTCTTGGGGGCGAAGGCTACAGTGGTTGTTTCCATTGCGAACGAGCACGAGATTGATGAAGCTAGGCGCTACTCCAAGCGTTTCACAAACGGTATGCCGCCTTTTCTGCGAGTCCGCTTTTGGGGGCGAAAAACGCCCTCACGCGGCCCAGGCACACCTTTTCGTTATAGGAGACCCTCCCAGGGTAGAACACTTTTGTTCAAATCGAGACGGGATCCGATCTCATTTTTGAGATGAATCCGCCTCAGCCTTACCAACCTGGGCGGGCCACGACGATCTACAGGAATCATGCCCATTGCACTACTGAGACAATGCCGAGACCATGCCGGGACGATGCCGAGCCGATCCCACGGCCCGCGCCTGGGCGGCACGCCGCTTCTCAACCGGCCTCGGCGTCCCGCCCCGGATGGCCCGGTCCCGTTGCCCGAAGCCAGTCGTTTCGATCCCCCCTATAATAAGGCCCTATACGCAGGAAGCCATCGGGAAGTCCCTCGGCTCCCTGATGGTGCGCGCCGCGACGGGCAGGCGGGCAGACCGGCGGGCGAAGGGGGGGCAGCGGGCGGGTGAGCGACACCCGGGGCGGCGTTGCAGTCTCGGTCTCAAATAAAGATTGAAGACGGCCCGGGTTCCATTCTGGCGGGGCGTACCCTTCATTTCCATCGAAT
>JABDIZ010000345.1 GCA_013003465.1 Rhodothermaceae bacterium | reverse complement strand
TCTCGTCCGTCACTGCCGTAGAGGGACGCTTCGGCTCCTGGGTCAGCACCGCCTGTGCACCACCATGTCCGATCACCTCGTACGGACGACGACCCGTCAGCAACTCGTAGAGCACCACGCCCAGGCTGTACACATCCGTCGCCGCCGTCACCGCCTCGCCACGGATCTGCTCTGGCGCGGCGTAGGCCGGCGTCAGCAGCCGCGTGCCCGTCTGCGTCGCCTGCTCACGGCCTGCCTCCTCGGCCTCGGCCACCACCTTGGCAATCCCGAAGTCCAGCAGCTTCACCTGCGCCTGCCCCGCCTCGTCCTCGCTCACGAGGATGTTAGAGGGCTTCAGGTCGCGGTGCACGACGAAGTGCTGGTGCGCGTGCTGCACCGCCCGGCCGACGGCCTCGAACAGGCGCAAGCGGGCATCGAGCGGCAGCCGGTGATCGTCGCAGTAGCGGTCGAGCGGCTCGCCCTCTACGTATTCGAGCGCGAAGAAGGGCGTGCCGTCGTCTGCGATGCCGACGTCGTAGAGGCGTGCGATGTGGGGGTGCTCGAGGCGGGCGAGCACGCGCTGCTCGTGCAGGAAGCGCTCTCGCAGGGCGGGGTCGGCGAGGCCGCCGCGTATGAGTTTGAGGGCGACCTGTCGGTCCACCTCGTCGCGCTCGGCGAGGTAGACGACGCCCATGCCGCCGCGTCCGAGCTCGCGCAGGATGCGGTAGGGCCCGACCGTGTGCCTGGCTGCTGCCCGGTCCTGCTCGGCCAGCGCGGGCGCGGCAAACACAGCGGCATCTTCGTTCAGAAAATCAGGCAACTCGGCCTCCAGCATATCGCTGACCTCGCGGCGCAGGTCCGGGTCGGTGCCGCAAAGCGCATCGAGTGCGGCGGGTCGTTCGGCGGGGTCGAGGTCGAGCACCTCGTCGAGCACCGCCGCGATTTGTTGCCATCGTTCAGGCGTCATCGGTAGGCAGAAGATGCGTGGTGAGGATCGGGTGCCTGAGCCAGTATGCAGGATTGGCTACCCGTATGTCTTTATACGTAGTAAGGACGCAAAACCGGTAAGCGGTCCGGTCGCTAGGTCTCTTTCAGTGCATGCGCCAGCCACATCCGCGCCTTGCGCCAGTCGCTACGCACGGTGCGCGGCGAGAGGTCGAGTATGTCTGCGATCTCCTCCTGCGTCATCCCCCCGAAGAACTTGTACTCTACGACCCGGGCCAGCCGTTCATCGAATTGCGAGAGGCGATCCAGGGCTTCGTCCAGGGCCAGAATCACCTCGCCGCGCATCTCCACGGGCACCACGCCCTCCTGCAACGTGACGGGCCTGTGGTTGCCGCCACGCTTC
>JABDIZ010000341.1 GCA_013003465.1 Rhodothermaceae bacterium | reverse complement strand
CCGATTCGTACATCGGGCCCGCCGAACCGTAGATTTCCCCGTCCCCCACCTGATCCCTCCTCGGATGAGCCGCATCATCCAGACGGGCGAGACGCCCGCCAAGCGCCGCCACGCCCACCTCCGCTCCTGCGCTGAGGCGCTCCGCCGCCTCGCCCAACGCCCCGACCTCGCCACCGGCCAGTTCGATGACGAGGCCAAGGACATGGTCGCTTTCCTTGTCTTCAACCTGCGCGGCATCATGGACACTATCGAGACGAGCGCGCAGGCCTGGGACGACCGCAACTACTGGAAGAAAGCCGAGAAGCTACGCGCCGACTGGCGCTGGGCCCGCTTCGCGGCGCACGACCTCGAACGCTTCGCCCTCGAGAACCGCTGGGCCGCCGTGCCAGCGAAGCTGCTCGAACTTGTGCCGCGCTTCCAGTCCATCACCGTCACCAAGGAAACGCGCGATTCGGATTGGTGGGTGGGCGCACTCCGTGCCTTGCGGAAGCAGGCCAAGACGACGGCTTAGCGTGGAGCCACTTGCCTTCCCAGCCTACGACTTCGCCCTTCGCACCAAGGGCGGCAAGCGGCAGATCCTCGATACCGTGCGGCGTAAGTGGGTCCGTCTGATGCCCGAGGAGTGGGTCCGCCAGCATCTCCTCCGCTACCTTGCTGAACGGGGTTATCCGACGGGCCTCACCGCTGTTGAGAAGGGGTTCGACTACCTCGGTGCCACGTGGCGGGCCGATGTTGTCGTCGTGGACCGACAGCAGCGCCCGCTCCTCCTCGCCGAGTGCAAAGCGCCCACTGTGCCGGTCAATCAGACGACGTTCGACCAACTCGCGCGTTACAACACCGTCGTGCAGGCGCATGCGCTCTTCGCCACCAACGGGATGACCCACTACTGCTGCGTGTTCGGGGAGGACGGCTATGCCTTCCTCGAGACTCTGCCCTCCTTCGCCGACCTCGAAGGAATGGCGTAATGTGCTAATTTGGATTCGATCCAAACAATGCGCCTATGCCGTCTCGTTTCGTTCTACTGCTCAGTTGCCTGGCTTTGCTCGGATGTGCCCCGCAGCCTGCGGAGGACGTGCCCCCGGCGGAGTACGACGAGGCCGAGGAATTGGCGCAGCTGATGGCCTACGTCCAGCGCTACGCGGAGAAGCTGTATTTCGCGGGTATGGCCGACAACGCGCCGCTCGCGCAGTTCTACGTGCACGAACTGGAGGAGACGTTCGAGGCCGTCGAGGACGGCGGCTACATCGAGAACGACTGGGAGGTGGCCGAGTTGGTGGAGGACCTCGCGATGCCTGCGCTCACCGGCGTCGAACAGGCCGTCGCGGCGCAGGTGCTCGGGCCGGACCCTGACCGGGCGCGCACGCTCTTCGAAGAACGCTATGGCGTACTCGTGAACGCCTGCAACGCGTGTCACGAATCGACGGCGCACGGCTTCATCCGCATCGTCGTGCCAGAGGCGAGCAGCTTCCCCAACCAGCAGTTTGCGCCGCCAGTCGATTAGCCGAGCAGATCGCGTATGCCGTCAGCGAACAAGGTCGCGCCGCCCTGCGAGGGGTGCCGGACGTAGACCGGCTCGGCGCCGATGGTCGTCAGCGCGCCCTCTGCCTTGCGCCCGACGGCCACCACCGTCGCGGGTCGCAGCCCCGCGATCAGCGCGGCGAGGAGGCCGTGCCACGCGCGGACTTCACCAGCCGTTGGGGTACGGATGGTGAGCGGCTCATCGGGTTTGTGCGGATGGAGCGGGACGGTGTTCCACGTCCAGAAGCGGCCCCAGTAGGGCTGCATCACCCGCCAGTAGATGGCGCCGGAGTATTCCTTGATCGGCTCGCCATGCGCAGCGCGCTGCGAAGTGGGGTGGCCGGTCACGGGATAGGCCGGGTCGAGGAGTTGCTGCTCGCTCACGAGCGGGACCCCTGAGAAGCGGCAGCCCCACGGGCCGGGCGCCTCGGCTACGACGAGCACGCGCGGTTTGCGCGGCAACGCGTCGAGCGCGGCGCGCAGGTTGGCGCGGCGGACGACCGGAGCGCCCGGTTTGTCATATGCCGGATGCGTGTCGCGGTAGGGGTTGAATAACCGATCCGAAGACGGAGCGGGGAAGACCTCCGCCTCCATGAGCTGCCAGAGCCGGTCGCGCCAGGCCGTCATCAGTTTCCGAAGCGTGGGTTGACGACCGGGTTGAAGATCGAGCCGAAGCTGTACGTCAGACCCACCGAGGCGAAGTAGCGGTAGGAGGTAGCCAGCGCCCGCTGCTGGGTCAGAATCTCCTCTGGCGTGGCTCCGGCGGCAGGCAGTTCGATCTGGTCACGGACGAGCGCGTAGCTGCCGTTGATGTTGAACGAGAGGCCGCGCACGAGGCGCAGGTTGAGCCCACCGAAGAGATCCGCCCGGTACTTGTCGGGCCGCGAGAGGTACTGCGAGAGGTCGAAGGAGAGGTCCACCGATCCCCACGGTTGCTGGAACTCGACGGCGGTTGTGAGGCTGTGCTCGGCGAGGAGTTCGTTCGTCTTGAAAAAGATCGTCTCTTCGGTATAGTCCGCCGCCTCGATGCCCACGCCGTAGAGGAAGCGGAGCTGGCGGCGCGTGGATTCGCTGTAGGGGAAGACGTTGTATTCGAGGGCGGGGCCTCCATTGATCACGAGGTCGTAGTTCTGGAAGGTGGACGTGCGTGCCCCTGCGCGGAGTCCGGCGGACCAATGATCGGAGAGGCTGCGCACGGCGAGGCCGCGTACGCCATAGCCGCTGGAGGTGCTCGTGACCGTCGTCACACTGTCGATCTCGAAGTCGCTGCGGCTGTAGTTGCCCGAGACGCGCACGGAGAGCTTGAGGGCTTCGGTCACCCGCTCGGCCGTGATGCTGCCGAACATGTTGCCCGAGCGGACGCTCTGCTGCCCGTTGAAGAAGCCGTTGCCGCGGAGCCGGAGGACCCAGCTGTTCCACGGGTCGGTAGCGGGCGCGTCGGTCATGCCCTCCGGCGTCGCCGGGCTGGTCGCCGTGATGCTGAGGCGGTCGGCTAGGGGCGTCTCGGCCGCGATGGCGACGAAGCCGATAGCGAGACGCTGGGCCAGGACGCGGCGCTCGTCGTCTTCGGTCGCATCCTGGGCCACCTGCGCCGTGAGCGTGTCCACACGGCCCGCGAGCGCCCCTTGCCCTTCGAAGAAAAGCGTGTAGCGGCGCCCGCCGCCGCCGGTGCGGTCACTCGTGACCAGGACGTAGATATCGGCATCGGCGCGGTCGCGGACGTACCGGACGAAGGCGACTTCAGTCTGGAAGAAGTCGTCGTCGCAGGCGCGCAGCTGGCAATCGACGAAGGCGGTGGGGGTTTGCTGGGCGGCGAGAACGGGGGTGAGGAACAGTAGGAGAGCAGCGGAGAAAGCGAAGCGCACGAAACGAGAAGAGGAGAAACAGAACAAACGGCGCGAAGCTACGACTATCGACACCCGCGTACAGGACACGCAGCGGTGCCTATCGTTGCTCTCTATCCACGGCGGCATTGCAGGACAGCGCCAGATCCCGTTTCTTCCAGAGTCCATCCGGGAAGCCGAGAGGGTTTCTCGGATAGACGCTAAACGCTGGGAGCCGCGTTGCGCCCTCCGGCGTCTTCTCCCTTCCCCAACTCGTTGCGCGCTGTATGGCCACCTCCATCGCCGGTCGGTTCACCGAACTCCTCGACCACACCGAACCCTTTTCTCTCCTCACCGATGAGGAACGCCAGGGCCTGATCAGCAGCGTCGAAATCTATCAGCCCGGCGATGTGATCCTCGACCAGGGCACCGATGTGCACCGCGCGCTCTACGTCGTTGCCTCCGGCCTCGTGCGGCTGATGGACGTAGAGGAGCAGCGCCTGATCGACATGTGCGGCGAAGGCGCGCAGTTCGGGTCCTATGGCCTGTTGCAGGGCGGCATTCTCCCCTACGAGGCGCGCGCCGTGGAGGCGACCGACTGCGGGCTGATCCTGGCGGAGCGCTTCCGCGCCCTCCTCAAGCAGAACGAAGCCTTCAAGGCTTTTTTCGACGAGGACCTCAAGCGGTACATCCGCACGCTCGACACCGACCTCGATGCCTCGGGCGCTTTCCTGCTCTTCGACACCTCGCTGGCCTCGCTGCTCCACCGCGCCCCCACGACGGTCGCGCCGGACGAGTCTGTGCAGGCGGTGGCCCAGGCGATGAGCGCCGATGAGGCGGACGCCATCGTCGTGGTGCAGGACGGCACGCCGGTGGGCGTAGTCACGGAGGGCGACCTCGTCGAGAAAATCGTGGCCGAAGGCCGCTCGGTCGCCGAGACGCCCATCATGGCGCTCGTCGAGCGCCCCCCCATCGCGCTGACCGGAAAGGAACGGCTCTTCGACGCCGTCCGCACCATGATGCACTACCGCATCCGGCGCGTGGTCGTGGTGGACGACACGGCCGAGAACGGATCCGGGGTGCTCGGCCTACTCTCGGCCGAGGACATCAGCCATTTCCGCGGCCTCGACCCGGTGGCAACCATCGAGCGCATCGAGCGCGCCACGTCCATTGACGAGCTGGCCAAGATCCGCGCCGAGAGCAACCGTCGCATGCTCCGGCTCTACCAGCAGGGCGTACAGAGCGAGGATCTGCTCGATGTCATCGCGGAGATCGACGATCAACTCAAGCGTCGTCTCTTGTTGCTCGTGGAGGCCCAACTTCGCGAGGAGCACCCCGAGGCCGTCTTCGATGGCGCGTGGGCGTGGCTAGCCTTCGGAACGCCCGGCCGCCGCGAGTCCACGCTCTTCGCCCGGCAGGACAACGGCCTCGTTTATGCCGACCCGGCCGAGGGCGAGGCCGAGCGCGCCGCCGCGTGGTATGCGATGGTGGCCGAGCGCGCCTGCGAGGCGCTGGCCCAGTGCGGCTACGCGCCAGTCGAGAGCGGCCTGCTCGCCCGCGACGAGCCGTTCCGGCAACCCCTTCGTGCCTGGAAGGCGGCCTTCCAACACTGGGCCGAGGGAGCGGACGCCGATGGCACGGCCCGCGCCGCGGTCGCCTTCGATTTCCACGCGCTCCATGGCGATGGAAGCCTCGGCGACGCCCTGCGCGATACCCTCCGGGAGCACACGCCGAACAGGAGACTGCTCGCCATCCTCGTCCGTCGCGCCACCGAGGCCAGCGTCCCGTTGTCGTTCTTCGGGCGCTTCGAACTCAACCGCAGCGAGAAGGGTAGCGAAGGCTTCGACCTGCGCGCGCGCGGCCTTCGGCCCATCGTGGACCTGGCGCGCGCACTGGCACTGGAAGTCGGCTACCTCAAGTCGTCCAATACGTTCGACCGGCTGCGTCACGTGGCGGATTCCGAGAGCCCGTCGGCAGCAGAGGCGAAGCGCTTGCTGCCCGCCTTCCAGACCCTCGCCGACGTGCACCTGCGCCGCCAGATGAAAGCGGCCGAGGTGGGCGAGACGCCGACTGACTGGATCGATCCTGGCCCGATGCACAAGAGCCAGCAGAATCTACTCAAGGAGACGCTCAAGACCGTGCAGGAGGTGCAGCAGGCGCTCGGCAGCCGCTACACGGGTTGATCCCTTGAGCCCCTGCTACTCGATTCCGTCCGGGAGCGCCGCAATCCGTTCCGCTACATCGAACGGCACCGGGCCGCCCGCCTCAAAGGCTGCTCGGTAGAGCCACGCGGCCCGCTCGCGCCCGAGGGCGTGCTCATCCTCAGCGAGCAGATCGGCCAGGGCCACCGCCCGCTCGGCCGAGAACGTGCCCTCGTACGCAGCCAGTTCCAGAACGCCGTCGCAGTCCATCGCGTGCAGCGCATCGAGCGGCGTGCCCGAGACGGTCTGGAAGCCCTCGGCGAGCGCATCCTGCGCCGCATGGGGGTCGCGCTTGCCCTTGTGGAAGAGCACGACGGCGAGGACCTGAACGAACCGCTCAAGCTCGCGGAGTAAGAAGTCGCGGGTGATCATGGGCACGAGCGGTTGGGCGTCGGTTGAACGCTCGTGACCCGTTCGGGTTACGCCGTTGGGATAGGACCGCTACTCGAAGGCGCCCGCCGGGCCGGGGAAGACGACCAGGCTCTCGGAGCCATCCGCTGCCACACTCGCCACGCCGAAGAGAAAGTTGTCGATGACGACGTTCTCCAGCGTGTAGGCCATGCGCTCGCCTTGGCCCGAGTCGGGGACGTAGACCGACCACGTCCACTGCGGTGCCGTCGTGAGGCGCCACCAGACGCGGTAGCCCACCAGCAGGGAGTGCAGATGCTCAGCGGGCGCGCGCAGGCGGTCCCATGAGAGCGTGGTGGAGGGCGCGACGGCGCCCTCGATCTGCACGTTGCGCGGTGGAGCGGGGGCCGAGGCGAGGCCCGCGAGAACGACGGCGTTGAGCGCCG
>JABDIZ010000335.1 GCA_013003465.1 Rhodothermaceae bacterium | reverse complement strand
CTCCTGCGCCGCAAACAGCGCTACTTCTTCGACCGGCTTCGCACACGCCTCGCGCTCAGCGAAGTGGACCTGTCGGAGGACACCGAGGCGCGCGTCATCAAGCGCTCCGGCGTGCCCGAGGCGCAGGTCCGCGCGCTGTTCACCCGTCTCCGCCGCCTGCATCGCACCCGAATGCCCGAATCGCGCGACTTGATTGAACTCGACCAGGCCCTCGACCGGTTCTACGACGAGGTGGGCCGGTGACGCTTCTCCCTCCCGTAGGTCATCCTGAGCGAGCGCAGCGAGTCGAGGAATCCGGAGGGTCGGCGGAGCCTATCGCTGCCGGTTCCGTGGAGGCTTCCTGGCAACGCGCACAGGGCTGTCGCGCCTCGGCGTCCCTGGCACAGATCCGTTCGACTTCAGCGCTGCGCGCTTTCGCTCAGGATGGCAGGTTCGTGTTGATGAACTTGTCCGATCTTCCGACTTTCGCCCGTTGCCACGCCCGATGACTGACACGCCGCAAGACCCCATTCCCACCACGCCTGCTACCGAAGCGACTGAGCCCTCGGCTTCGCCTGCCGAGGCCATCACGCCCGCGCCGTCACCGCCTGCCGATCCCGTGGCCGACGATACCGACGCGCTCTTCCAGCCACGTACCGATCTCTCCGGCCTCGCCGCTTCTGTTGAGGCACTGCGGGAGGAAGTGGGCAAGCTGATCGTGGGGCAGCATGGGCTCGTGGACGAACTGATCGCCGCCGTGCTGGCGGGCGGGCACGTCCTCATTGAAGGCGTACCGGGCGTGGCCAAGACCCTCACCGCCAAGCTCCTCGCCCGTGCCACTGGCCTCGACTTCGCGCGCATCCAGTTCACGCCCGACCTGATGCCCTCCGACGTGCTCGGCACGACCGTCTTCAGTCCGAAGACGAGCACGTTCGAGTTTCACCGGGGGCCGATCTTCGCCTCGGTCGTGCTCATCGACGAGATCAACCGCGCGCCCGCCAAGACGCAGGCGGCGCTCTTCGAGGTGATGGAAGAAAAACAAATGACGATGGACGGGACGACGTACCCGATGGCCGCGCCCTTCCTCGTCTTCGCCACGCAGAACCCCATCGAGCACGAGGGCACCTACCGTCTGCCCGAGGCGCAACTAGACCGGTTCCTGTTCAAGGTGCGCGTCGGCTACCCCAACCTGGATGAAGAGGCTACGATCCTGGAGCAGTTTCAGGCGCACGGTGGCTTCGTGGACCTCGACCGCGTATCGCCCGTCCTTGATGCTGAGCGGATCCGAGCCGCGCAGGAGGCGGTGCGGCAGGTGCGTGTCGAGGCGAAGCTGCTGCGCTATGTCGCGGAGATCGTGTCGGCCACGCGGAGCCATCCGGCGCTCTACCTCGGCGGCAGCCCGCGCGCCTCCCTCGCCATCCTGACGGGCGCCAAGGCCGTCGCCGCCATGAGCGGCCGCGACTTCGTGACGCCGGAGGACATCCGTGCCGTCGTCGCCCCGGCCCTCCGCCACCGCGTGATCCTGACGCCGGAAAAAGAGGTCGAGGGCGTGCGCCCTGGCACGGTGCTGCGGCGGATCGTGGAAGAGATCGAAGTCCCGCGCTAGCGCGGGTGTGGGTGTAGATCTTCCTGCACATTCCCAGACGCCCGCACTCCCAGACTCAGGCGAAGGCCATGCTTTCCTTCCTCAAGAGCCTCTATATCACCAAGCGCTTCTTCGCCCTCGGTGCGGGGCTCGTGGTGGCGAGCGTGGCGGCGTATTACGCCTCGTCGCTGTTCCTCGTTGTCCGGCTGGCGACCGGGGCGTTTGCCGTGGCCGTGGTGGCCGATATGCTCCTGCTCTGGGGCACACGGAAAGGGGGCGGCCTAGAGGCCGAGCGGACGGTGCCGCTGCAACTCTCGAACGGCGACCTCAACGTCATCGCGCTACACCTCACCAACGCGTATCGCTTCACCGTGCAGGCGCGCGTGATCGACGAGGTGCCGGTGCAATTTCAGGTGCGCGACAATGGCTTCGTCGTGTCGCTCGCGGCAGGTGAGGCCAGGACACTCCGTTACACCCTCCGTCCGACGCAGCGCGGCGCGTATGCGTTCGGGGCGGTTAACCTGTTCGCCGGCTCGCCCATCGGCCTCGTACTGCGGCGGTTCCGCGTCGAGACGCCGCAGGAGGCGGCGGTGTATCCGTCCATTATCCAGATGCATCGCTACGCGTTTCTGGCGACCACCAACCGGCTCGAAGAGGTCGGCGTCAAGAAGGTGCGGCGCGTGGGGCACACGATGGAGTTCGACCAGATCCGCGAGTACGTGCCGGGCGACGACCGGCGCACGGTCAACTGGAAGGCCACGGCGCGGCGCGGCGGCGATCTGATGGTCAACCAGTACCAGGAGGAGCGCTCGCAGCCCGTCTACGCCGTCCTGGACATGGGCCGCACCATGCGCTCGCCCTTCGACGGCCTGACGCTTCTCGACCACTCGATCAACGCGGCGCTCGTGCTGCTCAACATCGCGCTGCTGAAAAACGACAAGGCCGGGCTCGTAGCCTTCAATGAGGAGGTCCGCGCTGTCATCCCGGCTGGCCGCCGCCGCACCCAACTCCCGCGCATTCTTGAGGCGCTCTACCGCCTGGAGACGGGCTACCAGGACCCGAGCTACGAAGGCCTCCTCGCCACGACCGACCGTACGCTCCGGCAGCGCGGCCTGATGCTGCTGTTTACCAACTTCGAGACGCGCAACGGGCTCAAGCGGCAACTGCCCTACCTGCGCCGCATCGCACGGACGCACCGGCTCGTGGTGGTGTTCTTCGAGAACACGGGGCTGACCGAGGTGCTCGCGCACCGAGCCGAGCGGCTGGAAGATGTCTACGTGAAGGCCTTCGCTGAGGGGCTGGATGTGGAGAAGCGCGAGATCGCGCGCGAGCTAGAGCGCCACGGCATCGGTGCGCTGCTGACGCGGCCCGAGTCGCTGACGGTGGACGCCATCAACCGCTACCTGCAACTCAAGGCCCGTGGCTCGTTCTGATCGGGAGCGATTTTTTTCAGGATGCGGTGTCAGTCGGCTGTCACCTGGCACTGCTAGCCTGGGGCACGTCTCACCCACCTCTTCTCGTCATGGCACGAAACATCCTGGCCGTCGTCGCGGGCTTCGTCGCGTGGACCGTCGTCTTCCTGGGCCTCGCGGCTGTCATCCGCGCGCTCTTCCCGGACGCCTACGGGCCCGACGGCGCGGTCATCGAGGCGCTGCCGCTCCTGCTGGTCCTCGTCGGCTCATTCATCGCTTCCGTCATCGCGGGGTACGCGACTGCTCGGCTCGCCACCTCCGACGAGGCACGGTACGTGCTGGTCCAGGCCTTTTTGCTGCTCGTCGTGGGGCTCTTTGTGGAGATCAGTAGTTGGGAGCTCACCCCCGCCTGGTACCACATCGTCTTTCTGCTCAGCCTCGTGCCGCTGACGCTCGTCGGCGGGCGGCTCGGCGGGGCCAGGTGACGCGTTTCGCTGTCTCCCCACGCTATGAAGGCAGAGAGGCTTCGCTCCCGCCCAACTGCGCCGCACTCGGGAGCGTGGTGTTCTCCGGGTTCTTGCCCTGGATCGGGCGGTAGATCGCAGCGATGGTCGTGAGGTCGCGGGCCAGGTCGCCCGTCATGGTGAGCGTGGCGATGGGACCGACGCGCTTGTTGCCGTGGTCGAGGGCGATCAGGACGACCGGCATGTCGGCGGCCATCGCGATGCGGTGAAAGCCCGTCTTCCACCGCGGAGCTTTGCTGCGCGTGCCCTCCGGCGCCACGCCGAGGATGAACGCCTCGCGCGTGGCGAACTCGTGGACTGCCGCCTCAATGAGGGTAGAGCGCATCGGACTGCTGCGGTCCACCGGGATGCCGCCGAGGGCGCGCAGCGCCCAGCCCATCGGCCCCCAGAAGAGCGTGTGCTTGGCAAAAACGTGGATCTCGATGCCGAGCGCCATCGCCGCCGAGAGGCCGACCACGCCGTCCCAGTTGGAGGTGTGAGGCGCGCCGATCATCACGAACTTCGGCGTGTCCGGGAAGGCCCCTTCGATGCGCCAGCCGAGGAGGCGGATGACCGTCCGGCCCAGCGCGCGTGTGAACGCATTGCCCCGCCGGGGCATGGACGGCGGAAGAGCAGGCAACTCGATGAGGTCAACCGGCGGGGGCATGGGCTAGTTGACGGTGACCAGGCGTGTGACGCTGCCCTGCGCGGTCTGGAGGCGGCAGGCGTAGGTCCCTGCGGCGCGAGAGCCAGTGAGAGGCCGGTCGAAGTCGCCTGCGGGGAGGCGTTCGCCGTTCAGGAGAATTTCGTTCAGCCGCCCACGTACGTCGTAGCAGGCGAGCGAGACCTCGGTGGCTTCAGGGAGCGTGAAGCGCAGCCGCGCCTCGCCGCGCGTCGGGTTCGGGGCGCTGTCGAGGCGCAGCCCCGTTTCGGTCGAAGGCGCGGCGGGCTCCGTCGGTAGGATGGCGGGGCCGGGGAG
>JABDIZ010000329.1 GCA_013003465.1 Rhodothermaceae bacterium | reverse complement strand
AAAGCTCAAAGCTCAAAGCTCAAAGCCTCCAGCGTCAAGTCCACCGCCCCTCTGTATGCGCGAAGCCGTCTTCGTCCGTCGCCACGCCGACGACTGGGAAGCCTTCGAGGAACGCCTCGATGCGGGCGAGGTCGTCAACCCCGACGAACTGGCGGAGGGCTACGTGCGCGTCACCGACGACCTAGCGTACGCGCGGACGTTCTACCCGGGCTCGGCCACGTCGGCGTACCTGAACGGGCTGGCCGGGGAGGTCCACCACACCATCTACCGCAACCGGCGCGAGGAGCGCGGGCGCCTCCGGCGGTTCTGGGCCGAAGAGATTCCGCGCGTCGTCTATCAGGAGCGGCGGCCGTTGCTGTGGGCGCTCGCGCTGTTCCTCGGTTTCATGCTCCTCGGCGCCTTCTCGGCGGCCAACGACGGTGCCTTCGTCCGCCTCATCCTCGGCGACGGCTACGTCAACATGACGCTGGAGAACATTGAGAAAGGCGACCCGATGCGGGTCTACAAGGAGATGTACCCCGTCGACATGTTCGCGCTGATCGCGCTCAACAACATCCTCGTCTCCTTCCTGACGTTCATCGGGATCTTCCGGGTGCCGGGGCTGGTGCTGCCCGCGTTCTCGTTCGGGACGGTCTACAACCTGTTCAGCAACGGCGTCATGGTGGGCGCCTTCCAGTATTTTTTTTACGAGCAGGGCGTTTTCTGGGAGTCCGTGCGGACGATCTGGATCCACGGCACGCTGGAAATCTCGGCCATTATCCTGGCGGGCGGAGCAGGGCTCGTGATGGGCAACGCGTTGCTCTTTCCCGGCACGTACCCGCGGCTCGTGGCGTTCCGACGAGGCGCCATCCGCGGGCTCAAAATCATCATCGGGCTCATTCCGCAGTTCATCGTGGCGGCGCTGTTGGAGGGGTTCGTGACGCGCTACACGGCGATGCCGGTAGCGCTGAGCGTGCTCATTATCTTCGGCTCACTCGCCTTCGTGGGGTGGTACTTCGTGTGGCTGCCGATCCAGGTTCATCGCCGCGACCGCCTGGTTGCCCCTCCTTCGCCGACGCTCGACCTCGTCGTAGCCTGACCTCTGCTCGCTGATGCTCGACGACCTCTCTACCTCCGGCGGCCTCCTCGGCGACGACGCCACAGCCCCGGACGACCAGGGGGCGCTCCGCTTCCGCCGCGTGCGCGACCTGGGTGGCGTCATCAACGTCACGTTTCGTTTCCTCAGCGAGACGTGGCGCGAACTGGGCATGGGCCTGCTCGTGATCGTCGGGCCGGTGGCCGTCTTGGCTGCGCTCGCATCGGTCGTACTGCAGAACCAGATGCTCGGTACGATGGCGGGCCTCGGGCAGGTCGATCCGAACGATCCGTTCGCCCTCTTCGGGCAGTTCTTCACCCCGGCCTACTTCGCCGTCCTCCTGTTCGGCTTTCTAGCGCCGCTGCTGGTGACGGCCGTGACGCTGGCCTACGTCCGGCTCTACCGCGCGGGCGAGGCCGGGGCCATCACACCAGGCTTCCTGTGGGCGGAGACGCGCACCACGCTCGGCCCCGTGCTCACAACGACGCTGGCGCTGGTGGGCCTGGGGATCCTGAGCATCGTCGTTGCCCTCATTCCATGCCTCGGCCTCCTCGCAGGGTTTGCCTTCTGGATCTACCTCGTGCCCATCGTGTCGCTGCTCTACGTGGTGCGCACGCTGGAGGGCGACGGGCTGGCCGAGGGGGTGCGGCGCGTGCGGAGCCTCATCGAAGGGCGCTGGGCGCCGTCCTTCGGCACCGTCTTCGTTGCCGGTGTGATCGTCTTCATCATCGCCATGGTCTTCTCGATCCCGAGCTCGATGGTCAGCTTTGGCTGGACCATGAACACGCTCTCGGGCGAGCCGCCGGGCAGCGGGACGCGCGTGCTGATGGCGGTCGGGGCCGTGCTGGGTACGTTCGTGTACGCGACCTATGTCATCCCCGTGCTCGCGGCGGCATTCCTCTATGGCAGCCTCGCCGAGCGGGCCGAGAGCACGGAATTGCACGCTGCTGTCGAAGCCATCGGCCTCACGCCGCGGCCCGAGGACACCGTGATGGATCCGCCGCTGCGCGCGCAGCCCGACGACGATGCGTCTCTGTCGTCGTGGCGTCCGTCCTCCGACGATGCGCCCCCGTCGTCCTCGTCTGGGTTCCGCGGCGGCGGGTTCGATGAGGACGGAGATGAGCCGGGGCGCCCAGGGTGAGCAGGCGGCAGATCGGTGGGCTGGGGACGTGGCTGGTGGCACTCGTGCTGGTGACAGCGTCCGCGTCCGCGCAAAAAAGCGAGAAAGTCTCGACGCTGCCGGTGCCCGTCGTCGAGAAACAGAAGAGCGGTTTGGTTGAGGAGATCGACCCACAGGCTGAGCGCGAGGTCATCGGCGAGGAAGAAACCGGGACGGGCGACACCGCGCTGATCTACGCCGAAGACGACTTCGACATCTCCGAGGGGCCGCGCCTGCCTGTGGCCTATGACTCCGCCGCGGTCGCGCCGCGCACCGTACCGGTGGATCGGCTCGACCGTTTCCTGAACGACCCGGCCTATCACTACGACCGCGTCGAGACGCGCGGGCCGTCGCTGTGGGAGGCCTTCTTACGCTGGCTCGACCGGGTGCTCTTTCAGCCCATCGGGGAGAACACGACGCCACTGTTCTGGCGCATCCTCTGGTCGTCGCTGGCCGTGTTGTTGCTCGCCTGGCTCGTCACGCGCCTGCTCCGTGCCGACGGCAGCGGTCTCTTCCGCCGCCGCGACGCCGACCTCGACGCACCGGAAGGGGCCATTCTCCTCGACACCGAAGACATTGAGGCGGTGGACCTTGATGCGCTGCTGGAGCGGGCCCTTGCTGCGCAGCGCTACCGCGATGCGGCGCGTTTCCTCTACCTCCGCGCACTGCAAGCCCTCACGGCACGCGGCCTCATCGACTGGCAGAAGAACAAGACCAACCGCGAATACCTCCGCGAGCTGCGCCGCACTTCGCGCGCCGATCTCGGGCGGCCCTTTGCCGACGTGACGCGGCTGTTCGAGTGGATCTGGTACGGCGAGGCCACAGTGGACGCCGCGCGCTTCGCCGCCGTCCAGGTGCGCTTCGACCGGTTGACGGCCGCTCTCGATACGATCGGGGAGGCCGCGCGCCCATGAGAAAGAACGTTCCACTGCTACTCCTTGGTGGCCTCGTCGTTGTGTTCGTTATCGTGCTGGCCCTCCAGCCGCAGCCGCTCGACTGGCGCCCCACGCTCGAGCGCGACTCCGCCCGCCCCTTCGGCGCCGAGGTGTTCTATACACTCCTTCCGGAGTGGATCGGGGCCGAGGTCGAGCCCATCGAAGCGCCGCCGTTCGTCTTCCTGGGCGACTCCTCTCAGACGGGCACGACCTACGTCTTCCTCGCCACTGACTTTGGCCCCGACGACGCGGAGGCGGGGCGGCTGCTGCGCTATGCCGAACGCGGCAACACCGTCTTCGTCGCGGCCGAGACCATAAGCGGGATGCTGGCCGACTCGCTCGGCGTCCCACCGGACACCGCCGAAGCGCACGAGATGGCGCCCGGCCTTTGGACGGAGATCCGCTTCACGCTCGAGAACGACAGCCTGCTCCACCTCGCCAACCCCGCGATGGCCCGGCCGGAAGGGTACCGCTTCCCGTTTTCGGTGGTGAGTTGGGCGCTGGACGGTGTGGATCCCTCGCGCTCGACTGTGCTCAGCATGGACGAAGACTCCGTGGCGACGATGGCACGCATCGACGTAGGGGAGGGCGCCGTCATCCTGAGCTCGACGCCGTTGGCCTTCACCAACGTTGCGCTCACAGGGGAGGGAGACGGTGCGGATTATGTAGCCGGGGTGCTCGGCTACCTGCCGTCGCAGCCGGTGTACTGGGACGCGTACTACAAGCCGTTCCGCGAGGCCGCGCAGACGCCCCTACGCGTCGTCCTTCGGGCGCCCGCCCTCACGTGGGCCTACGGGCTGATTCTGCTCGGCGTGGTTCTGTTTCTCCTGTTTCGGGGCCGTCGTTGGCAGCGGCCCGTTCCAGTGGTCGCGCCGCCGCCGAACGCACAGGTGGGCTTCGTCGAAACCGTGGGGCGGCTCTACTATCAGCATGCCGATCACCGGGGTCTCCTGCGCCGCAA
>JABDIZ010000300.1 GCA_013003465.1 Rhodothermaceae bacterium | reverse complement strand
GCGTGAGGAAGTCCGGGCTGGAGGTGGCGACGAGGATCAGGTCGATGTCGCTGGCTTCGATCCCGGCCCTGTCGAGTGCCTGCCGGGCGCAGCCGATGGCCATCGTGGAGGTGTGCTCGCCTTCCCTGACGAACCGCCGCTCGCGGATGCCGCTTCGTGTTCGGATCCACTCGTCGCTCGTGTCCATCTGCCGGGCCAGGTCATCGTTGGTGACCACCTGGTCTGGCGTATACTTCCCCCAGCCGATGATATTCGCATAGCGTGGTTGCATGGGTGTATCTCCTACATTTTCTTATACGGTCATTTGCTCTCCCCAATATAGCATTCTGGTGTACAGGTTTCTGGTTTTCACGTTTCCTCACACAGGCCAGATGAACCCGGCACGCTGCCCACCTGTAACCTGCAAACCCGAAAGACGATGAATCCTTTAGTCCGACGCCTCTCGCAAACCGTTACGCTGTTTAGCCTGCTACTCATGGGCCTGTTTATCTCGCCGCAATCTGTTCTGGCCCAGGAGGGCTATCAAACGCCGCCGCCCGCTCTGGCAAAACTGGCCGACGCGCCTGCCACGCCGGGCGTGAGCCTCAGCCCGGATCGGACGATGATGCTGTTGATGGAGCAGCCGAGCCTGCCCTCCATCGCCGAACTCTCGCAGCCAGAGATGCGGCTGGCGGGCCTGCGCATCAACCCGCGCACAAACGGCCCGAGCCGGTCACGCGGATACACGGGGCTCACGCTGCGTAGCCTGGGTGGCGAGATCGAGCGGGCCGTGACCGGCTTGCCCGATGGCGAACTGCGCATCCGGAACGTGCGGTGGGCCCCGGACGGCCGGCACATCGCTTTCACCCTGGACGAGCAGGACCGGATCGACCTCTACGTGGCCCCGGTGGCAGACGGAAAGGCACGCCGGGCGATGGACGCGATGGTGAACGCCGCCGGGTATGGAGCGGCGTTCCAGTGGGCGTCCGACAGCGAGGCGATCATCGTGCGGACGGTACCAGCGGATCGGCCTGCGCCGCCGGCTGCGCCGGATGTGCCTTCCGGCCCGATCGTGCAGGAGAACGTCGGCAAGGTCGCTCCGGCACGCACCTACCAGGATCTGCTCGGCAACCCGCACGACGAGGCCCTCTTCGAGCACTATATCACGGCGCAGCTCGCCCGCGTCGGGCTCGATGGCAGCATGACGCCGCTGGGTGAGCCTGCCCTGATGCGCGGAGCCAGGCCCTCGCCGGATGGACGCTACATCCTCGTAGAGACCATCGAACGGCCCTACTCGTACCTCGTGCCCGCCTCCCGCTTCCCGCGACGCATTGCTGTGTGGGACAGGGACGGCAATACAGTCGCGACGATTGCCGAGCTGCCGCTCGCCGAGGAAGTGCCCACCGCATTCGGCTCCGTCCCGACGGGCGTGCGCTCCGTTCAGTGGCGTGCCGACAAGCCGGCCATGCTGGCCTGGGTGGAAGCGCTCGACGGGGGTGATGCCCGTGCCGAAGCCGACTACCGCGATCAGGTGTACCTGCTGGACGCACCGTTTGAGGCTGCGCCGACGCCGCTCGTGAAGCTACGGCTGCGCTATGCAGGCATGACGTGGGGCGATGATGATCTCGCCCTCGCCAACGAGTCTTGGTGGTCCACACGCAAGCGCCGCGTGTACCGCATCGATCCGGGCCGTCCGGGCGCGGACCCCGAGGTCGTGTTCGACCTGTCTTCGGAGGATCGGTACAACGATCCCGGCTACCCCGTCACGCACACCACCGATCGGGGCACCCGCGTGCTCACCACGGCCGATGGCGGCACGGCTATCTTCCTCCGGGGGGGCGGTGCCTCGCCTGAGGGCAACCGCCCGTTCGTGCGCAAGATGGACCTGCAGAGTGGCGAGACCGAGGAACTCTTTCGCTCCGAAGCACCCGCCTACGAGTATCCCGTCGCCGTGCTGGATGCCGCCGAAGGCAAGATCATCACCCGCCGCGAGACCGTCACCGATACGCCCAACTACTACCTGCGCGATCTGGAGGCAGGCACGATGACGGCGCTCACCGACTTCCAGCATCCGTATCCCGAGCTGGCCGAGGTGCAGAAGGAGCTGATCCACTACGAGCGTGCCGACGGCGTGCCGCTGACGGCGCTCTACCTGCCCGCCGGCTACGACGCCGAGCGCGACGGGCCGCT
>JABDIZ010000276.1 GCA_013003465.1 Rhodothermaceae bacterium | reverse complement strand
GTCTCGGTCGTGGACGTGGCGGATCGCACTGTGACGGTCACGGTTGGTAATCCAGAGGACGGCGAGATCTACTTCTCCGAACCGCACGGTTCCACCATTACAGCCGACGGCCGGTACCTCTTCGTCTCGAACCGTAACCTCGGCAACAACGACACGCCCGTCCGGCCGGCGCCGCACGCGTTCCAGAACGACGAGGGCGAGCCGCGCCCGGACACTGACTTCGGCTTCGTCACGGTCATCGACACCGAGACCAACGAGGTCATCGAGGTCATCCCGATGGGCAAGTGGGCCTCCGGCATGGCGATCTACGACCCTCGCTGATTCGACCCCCGCCGACGGACGGACTGCTGACCGTCGCTCGTTCTGAGAGGAACGGCGGTCAGCGGTCGGCCGTCAGCGGTCCAACCGAGTCTCTCCCCTTCATGCGCCTCCTAGCCTCCCTGCTCGTCCTCGCCCTGAGTCTGCCTGTCGCCGCGCAGGCGCCGCTCGACTTCGTCCGGCAGGTGGACCCATTCGAGGTGCGCGACCTCGACGGCGATGCCTTGCCGTATCCGCTCGTCGGCGGATTTCTGGCGCCGCGTCCGCACTTGGTGGATCTCAGCGGGGACGGCCTGGCCGACCTCGTCGTCAACGAAGGCGGACGCGGGCTCGCGTACTACGAGAGCGTCGGTGCGAGCGGGCCGGGCGAAGGCTTCGTGTGGCGCACCGATGCGCTCGATGGCATCGCGCCCGGCACCTGGTCGGTTTTCGGCGACCTCGACGACGATGGCGACTTCGACTTGCTCACGCAGGGCGCGCCGAGCCGCGTGCGCTACTATCGCAACGACGGCTCTGTCACCGATCCGCAGTTCGTCCTCGCGGCCGATGAACTGATGACCTCGACCGGCGACGCGGTGACCAACGAGGACACGTCGGTGCCCGCGCTCGTAGACATCGACGACGATGGCGACCTCGACTTCTTCCACGGGCAGGCGGATCGGGGACACGTCACGTTCTACCGAAACGATGGCGTCGCGCCAGGGAGTGGGCTGCCGCAGTTCACGTTCATCACCAACCTGTGGGAGAACATCGAGGTGTTCGAGGATAGCCCCTCGTGCGAGGACCCGAAGCCCGGCGCGCCCGCCACCACCGGATTCATCGAGGGACGCGGCTCGCTCCACGGCGCCAATGCCGTCGCGCTCGTCGATCTTGATGGCGACGACGATGCCGAACTGTTCTGGGGCGACTTCTTCGCGCGCAGTCTGTTCTACTTCCTCAACGAGGGCACGCCCCAGGAACCGGAGTATTCGCTGGTATCAGAGGCGTTTCCGCTCGATGAGCCGCTGACATCGGGCGGCTATAACGTGCCCGTCTTCGGCGACGTGGACGGCGATGGTGACCTCGACCTAAGCATCGGCATCTTGGGTGGGCTCTGCTCGTCGGTCGAGAACAAGTTCGACAACCTCTACCTCTACGAAAACATCGGCACGGCGGAGAACGCAACGTTCGCCCTGCGTACCGAGCGCCTCATCGCGAGCCTCGATGTAGGCGAGCGCTCGGTGCCCACGCTCGCTGACATCGACGGGGACGGTGACCCTGATCTCGTCGTCGGGAACGATCCGCTCGGCCTCCTCGGCTCCACGCTGACGCTCTTCGAGAACCAGGGCACCAACAACGCGCCGAGCTTCCGCCTGACCGATCCCAACTGGCTCAACCTGGAGTATGACTTTGGCGCCTATGCCCCCGTCTTCGCCGACCTCGACAACGACGATGACCTCGATCTGCTCGTCGGCGGGTTCAACGGGCGGATGGCGCTCCTCCGCAACACCGGTTCGGCCACAGCGCCGCAGTACGAACTCGAAGACGAGCGCTACCAGAACATCGATGTGGGGCAGTACATCCGGCCCACCTTCGGCGATCTCGACGGCGACGGCGATCTCGACCTCCTGACCGGTGAAGCCAACGGGCGGCTCAAGGTCTACCGCAACACGGGCACGGCACAGAACGCGGCGTTTCTGACCGAGGCCAACGGCGCGCCCGTCGCTGCCGACACCACGTACCGCGCCGCCATTGGCCTGCCCGAAGACCTTGGCTCCGACAGCGCGCCCGCGCTCGCCGACCTCGACGGCGACGGTGATCTCGATCTGCTCTCAGGCACGACCGAGGGCTCGTTGCGCTTCTTCCGCAACACGGGCTCCGCCACGGCGCCGCAGTTCGTCGAAGAATCCGGCGTGCCCGTCTTTCGGCCAACCACGACCCCCGCACTCGGCGACCTCAACGATGATGGCGACCTCGACCTGCTCCTCGGCACCAAAGCCGGAGGCGTGCTCTACTTCGACAACGCCGCCGTCGTAGGTATTGAGTCGGGGATCCCGTCTCGGCCCTCACCGGGCATTCGAGCGGTGCCCAACCCGTCCACAGGAAACATGACTTTCCGCCTCACGACGGCGCCGCTTGAGCGCCGCATGCTCGTCGTCTATGACACGCTGGGCCAGGTGGTGCACCGGGTGCCCGTGGTGGCCGGAACCGAGCGGGTAGAATGGGACGGGACGGACGGGCAGGGGCAAACCGTGGCGTCGGGCCTCTACGTCGCGCGCCTCGAAGCCGCTGACCGCGTGCTGGCCGCGGCTGCCTTCACACGCATCCGCTGACGCCATGAGCGAGATGGTCTGGCACAAGACCTGCGTCCGCTGTGGCGGTGAGATGAGAGATGGGATGCTGCTCGATTATATGGGCACCATGCAAACGAAGTGGCTGGACGGCCCCGTGGAGTTTGGCCCGAAATGGACCGGGGGCAACCCGAAGGTCAAGAAGGAGCGCGTTCACCGAGTCATGGGCTATCGTTGCCTGGACTGTGGGTTCGTCGATCTCTACCTCCAGCCCGACGACGGCGATGGCTGATGCGTGGCACAAGACCTGCCCGCGCTGTGGGGGCGAGATGACGGAGGGCATCCTGCTCGATTACGGCGTGTCCATGCAGGCTCGGTGGGTGGATGGGCCGCTGGACTACGGGCCGAAATGGGCCGGAGGCAACCCGAAGGTCAAGCGAAAGCGCGCCCATCGCGTGGCAGGCTACCGCTGCGTGGAATGCAGCTTCCTTGACTTCTACGCGCAGACCGAGACCGACACGGAGGCGAACGATGGCTGACTTGTGGCACAAGACCTGTCTCCGCTGTGGCGGCGCGATGGAAGAGGGCTACGTCCTCGACATAACCGACAGTGGCAAGAAGACGGCGAAGTGGATCGAGGGTGCCCCCGAGCGTAGCGTCTGGGTCGGGTTGAAGACCGGCAGTCGGCGGAGCTTTGCCCTCCGCGCCTACCGCTGCGCCGAGTGTGGCTTCGTAGACTTGTACGCGCCCGGGCGGGGCGAGGAGTAGGGCTTCCTGCAGACTTCCGGGGCGCTCTGGCTTTGGGCTATCTACCTGGTCCATACTCCGCAACGGCCCGATGGGGGCGGATCAGGCGCAGCGCGTGACCTCTGAGCCATCGGGCTTAGCCAGCGGGACGTACCTCATCCGTGCCGCGGGCGAGTTTTTCGAGGCGGCGCGTCCTGTGGTTCGGGGGCCGAATTAAAGCCAATCCTTCCGGCGGAAGTAGAGCAACGTCCCGAGCGTAACGAGTCCCATCACGCCGAGGAGCACGAAGTAACCGTTCTGATACTGTAGCTCCGGGATGTAGGCGAAGTTCATCCCGTAGAGCCCTGTCAGGAAGGAGAGCGGAATGAAGAGCGTGCCCACGACCGTGAGCACCTTCATGACCTCGTTCATCTTGTGGCTCAGCGCCGAGAGGTAGAGGTCGGCGAGGCTGGCCAGCACATCGCGGAGCGCTTCGAGTACATCGACGGCCTGCACGAGGTGGTCGTAGGCATCGCGGAGGTAGAGCTGGGTGCGCTCGGTGATGCCGGGGGCATCCTCCCGGAGGAGTTGGGTGAGCACTTCGCGCAGCGGCCAGATGGCCCGTCGCAGCACGACGACCTGGCGGCGCAGCGTGCTCAAGGCCTCCTGTACCTTCGGGGTCGGGTTGTCGAAGACGAGGTCCTCGAACAGCTCGGTCGCGTCGCCGATGCGTTCGAGCGTCACGAAGTAGTGGTCGATGATGATATCGAGAAGGGCGTAGAGGAGGTAGTCGGCGCCCTGGTCGCGGATGGCGCCCCCGTCGGTGCGGATCCGCTGCCGGATGTGCTCGAACACGTCGCCCTCCTCCTCCTGGAAGGAGAGCACATAGCCGGGCCCGAGGATCAGCGCGATTTGCTCGATGGTGTGCCCGGTGCCGCCGCGCTCGTGGGCTTGCGAGGCCCCGTCGTCCACGGGGCGGACCATTTTGAGGACGACGAACACGTGGTCGTCATAGGTCTCCAGCTTGGGGCGCTGCGTGGGGCTGACAAGGTCTTCCTGCACGAGCGGATGGAGCGCGAAGGCCTCGCCCAGCGCGGCGACGGTCTGCACATCATGGACGCCGTCAAGGTTGACCCAGGTGACGCCGGGGGCATCGGCGAGCGCGCGGGCCGTCGCGACATCGACGTCGTTGTGTTCGTCGAAGGTGTCGCCGTCGTAGCGCATGACGCCCAGCCGCGCCGGGGTGACGGGCTCGTCTGGAGAAACGGTCGGCATCGTCCCCGGCGGCAGGCCGAGCGTATTGGAGCGCCGGTCCACGAGGCGCACGGGCGCCGTGACGAGGCGGCCGGTGCCGCGCACGAGGGCCCGCACCTCCGCACGCGTGAGGGCGATCTTCTTGAGCCCCTCCCGCTTGAGGCGCCGTGCCCCGCGCTCCAGGAGCGAGCCGTTCTCCTCCGTGCCGTTATCGGCCGATTCGTTGGGCATCGATCAGGCTGGGTCTGGTGATTCAGAGCGAAGCCGAGCGCGAGACGCAGACGTTTCTCGCAAGGCGTGCGAGCCCGAAGAGGCGGGGAGAGAAGCCACCTCACCAAGCGTAGCACGAGCTACCGCGATGCTACGCAACATAGCGAGGAGTGTCTGCAGCGGCGTGTAGGCCGAGATGCATTTTCCAGGCACAGCCTACACGTCGGGTGGAGGCGGGAGGTCGCGCTGCGCCTCGGCGGTGCGGCGGGCTACTTCGTCGGCGAGGCGCTGTGTTTCGGCCGCGTCGAGTTCGGCCGCTTGGGCCTCCCGGCGTGCGTCGGCTGCGTCGGCGTGGGCTTCGGCGGCCTGCGTCTTGGCCTGGACCGTAGCGCCGCGGGCGGCCTCGATCTCGTCGATCCGCTTCTCCGCGCGGCGGGCGCGCAGCCCGGCACCGATCCGTCCGGGCAGCGAAGCCAGCCAGCCAATCAGCACACCGATGAGCAGCGTCGAGATCAGTACCACCGGCTGCGTGCTGACGAGCTGACTATCGGAGAACGGCAGGTTGATCCGCATCTCGCCAGGGTTCTGCAGCGCGAAGACCACGGCGATGAGGCTGATCAGGAGCGAGAGGATGAGGGCGAAGCGCATAGGACGGGCGGGTAGACGAGTGGACTACAGGGGGCCAGCGCTATGGTACGCCAACGCCACGGAAAAGTGTACGGGTAGCCATGGGCTCTTGGCATTTGGCCCGTGCATCCGAATCAGGGCGAACACATTTTGCTCAGTGCCTTCAACCTACCAGGATCTCCTCGAAGCGCTCCGCGATGCGCTCGATCTCGAACGTGGTCTCGGCGTAGGCGCGCGCGCGGATGCCCGCTTCGAGGCGGCGCGGCTCGTCGGCCAACAATTTTGCGGCTTCGTGGACGAAGGCCGTTGGGGCCGTGGGCGGCACGACCACTCCGGAGGCGCTACGCGTCACGATGCGGGCGGCGAGGTTCTCCGGCGGCACCGCAAGCAGCAGCGCCCGCCCCGCACAGAGGTATGTTAGCACCTTGCTCGGCACGGAGAACACCCCAGCGTCCGGTTCCAGAATGGCGACGAGTACATCGGCTGCCCCGAACACATCGGGCAACTCCTCGAACGGCTGATAGGGAAGGAGGAGCAGGGTTTCGAGCCCGGTCTTGGCTTTCTGGGCGCGCAACCATTCTGCGCCCGGCCCTTCCGTGATCACGACCACACGGACCGAGTCGTCGCCGCGCCAGCGTTCGGCGAGGCGGAGCAGCAGGTCCGGGTTGTGCTTCATCCCGAGCGTGCCCGAATAGAGCAGCACGCGCTTGTCGGCGAGGTCGAACGCCTCGCTCCAGGGGTTGCGCTTCGGACGCACCGGTATGTTCTCCAGCGGTGCCCAGTTCTCCACGACGTACAGCCGCTCCGGCGCCACGCCCCAGCGCTCCAGGCTCGCCCTGAAATCCTCTGTGATCATCACCACGGCGTCGCTGCGGCGCAGGATGCGCTGCTCGACGCCGAGGTAGTAGCGCCCGGCCAACTCGCCCAGGCCCGGGATCTTCTTGCGGAGCAGCCGGTGCGTGGCAACCGAGATCAGATCCTGCAGCCAGTTCACGAAGCGCACGTCGCGCTCGGTGCACCAGGCTTGCAGCGGGGCCAGCGCGTCGAGGGGCGTATTGGCCGCGAGGACGACCTCGGGCTGGAACTGGGCTACGTGCTCGACGAGGCGCTTGCCGTAGGCGCGTTCGCGACGTTGGCGCTGCCAGAAGCCCCGTAGCGAGTTGCGCGTCTTGTCGACGGGCTGGTCCAGCGCGATGGGCTCGGGCTCGAAGCCCTCGGGATCGCCCTCCTGCTGGGCGAGCGTCCCGTGCGGTGTCACGTTGGTGGACGAATAGCCGTGGCGGACGGTGTGCCCGCGCGCCGCGAGTGCCCGCGCGAGTTGCACCTGAAACGGATGCCCGGCGTAGTCGTGGAGGTAAAGGCGCATCGGCAGGGGGCCGTGGGAAAAAAAAACGCGCCTGGTGGGGCGCGTGTGCGTCCGGGGACGCGAGTGGCGTGAGAGAGACTTGAACTCTCGACCTCCGGGTTATGAATCCGACGCTCTAACCAGCTGAGCTACCACGCCAGGGACCCGAAAACTACGCTAGCGCGCGATTCGCGGGCAAGGGAAGAAGGTTGAAGTGCGAAGGGAGAAGTGTGAAAGGGGAACCAGGGCCACACAGCCCTCCGCACATTTTCTAACTTCGTCCTTCTGACTGCTTCCTTCACCTATGCCCTGGGATCTCGTCATCGGACAGGACCGCCTCACTGAGGCGCTCGGCCGGGCCGTCGCGCAGGAGCGCATCGCGGGGGCGTACCTCTTCTACGGCCCCGATGGCGTCGGCAAGCGGGCGGCGGCGCTCGCGTTCGCGCAGGCGCTGCAGTGTGAGCAGCGCGGTCGTGGGGGGCCTAAAGACGCCGCCTGTGGCCGGTGCCTCGCCTGCACGAAAGTTGGCCGCGGGCTGCATCCCGACCTCCACGTCTACCTCCCGCAGCCCAACGACGCCCGCCTCGACGACGTGACGGAGCGCTTGCAGCGCCTCTACCGGAATCCCTACGAGGTGGTGGATTTCCAGCGCCGCCCGTCGCTCCAAGACGCAGGCAAGACCTCCTCCAAGCAAGTCATCTATTCGGCCGACGGCATCCGCGCAATTATGCACGACCTGCACTACGTGCCGGGCGAGGGGCGCTACACGGTCGGCATCCTGCTCGACGCCGACCGGATGCGCGTGGAGGCCGCCAACGCATTTCTGAAAATGCTGGAGGAGCCGGGCGAGCAGACGGTGCTCGTGCTCACGGCCACCCGCACCGATCAGATGCTCCCGACGATCCTCTCGCGGTGCCAGCGCCTGCGCTTCGACCCGCTGCCCGCCGAGGCCATCGAACAGGCGCTCGCGGCGCGTGAGCAGGTGGCACCGGACCGGGCCGCGTTCGTCGCGCGGATGGCCGATGGGTCGTATGCGCAGGCGCTCGCGCTGACCGAAAGCGAAGAACTGGCCGAGCGGCGGCAACTCGCACTCGATTTTCTGCGCAAGGCGTATGGGCTGGACCCGATGACGCTCCCGCTGCAGATCGAGCAGATCGGGAAGCTCGGGCGCGAGCCCGTCAAGCAACTCTTCAGCCTGATGCTGGGCTGGGTGCGCGACCTCGTGCTCTACCGGGTGGCGGGGGAGAACGCCCCGCTCGTCAATGTCGATCAGGCCGAGGCCATCCGGAGCTTTGTCACGCGGCTGCCGGACGCGCGCCTGGAAGCCATGACGGGGCTCATTGAGGAGGCCGCCGACCTGATCGAGGGCAATGTGCACACTGCGCTCGTGCTCACCGTGCTCGCCCAGGCGCTGTCCGCCGCCATGCGCGGGCAGGACCGGACACGCCTGTTCGCGCCGCTCGCCGAACCGGCCGTGACGGCGTAGGCCAGCTCGGCTCAGCCGTTTACGCTGACGAGTTCCAGGTCGAAGGTCAGGTCTTGGCCAGCGAGGGGATGGTTGGCATCGAGCGTGACCGTCTCGTCGTTGATCTCTGTGACCACCACGCTGAGCGTACCACCATCGGCCATGCCGAGTTGAAGCTGCTGCCCGACCTCCGGGGCGATGTCGTCGGGGAATTGGTCACGGCCGACTTGGAGGGCGAGGTCGTCGCGGTAGGCGCCGTAGGCCTCGTCAGCGGGGATCTCGATGGTCTTGGTCTCGCCTACGTCCATGCCTGCCACGCCCTGGTCGAAGCCGGGGATCACCTCCCCAGAGCCGAGCGTGAAGCCGAGTGGCTCGCGCCCATCGGAAGAATCGAAGACGGTGCCATCGTTGAGGCGGCCCGTGTAGTGAATGCGGACGGAATCGCCGGTTTTTGCGGTGGACATGGGAGAGGTCGAGAGGATTCGGGAGAAAAGGCCCCAACCCGTGCCGTGGGCCTGGGTTTCGCCCGCTCGGCTAATTCCCGTCGAAGGGCTGGCGATACCTGGGGTCCGTCGTTGATCCAGCGAAATACCGTCTCCGCCTTCCTTCTCCCGTCTCGTTCTCGCAGCAGCGCTTGGTTCCGAACCGGGAGCACCTACAGCTGGCGGCGCAGAGTGAGGGGCCGGGTCAGGGCTGTACCTTTTTATGTTCTGCCTGCCTGTCCTCCGTTCGTCTGTGTGAGCGCCTCTTTTTACGACGACCTTCCTTCCACGGACCACTTCGAGTCGCTCGCCGATGCTGAGGCCTACACAGAGGTCCCGCCCGACTGGCGCATCGTAATCACCGACGTGGAAGGCTCCACGGCAGCCGTAGCCGCGGGGCGGTATCGCGAGGTCAACTACGCGGGTCCAGCGTCTATCGCGGCGCTCCTCAACGCGGCGGGCGACATCGCCATTCCCTTCGTCTTCGGTGGCGATGGGGCCACCGTGCTCATCCCGTCCGCGCTGGAAGAGACGGTTGTGCTCGTGCTGCGGACCGTGCAGCAGGTCTGCCGCGAGGACCTCGGCCTCATCCTCCGTGCAGGCATGGTGCCGGTTCAGGACGTGCTCGATCATGGCGGACACGTCGCGGTACTCAAGCACACCGTCTCGCCGGATTATGATCAGGCGATGTTCATGGGCGGCGGACTGCTCATCGCCGAGACCCTAGTGAAAGACCCGGCGACGGCCGAACGTTACGACGTGGGCGAGGGGCCGATGTGGGACGATTCCGCACGCGACCTCTATCAGGGACTCGAGTGCCGGTGGGAGGAGATCCCGAGTCCACAGGGCGAGGTGACGGCACTGCTCGTACTCGCGCAAGGGCCCACGGAGGCGGCACACTTCGCCACCTACCGTGCGGTGCTTCATGCGGTTGAGGCTACGTTTGGAGCCGCCGAGCGCGTGCATCCGGTTGGGCTCGGGCAGATGCGTCTCGCTCGTTCGCCTGCGCGGCTTGACCTCGAAGCGGCTGTACGGGCGCCTCGACACCAGCGCGCGGCGTATCGGTGGACGCTGTGGCTCCAGACGCTCATCGGGCGGCCCTTGATTGCGCTGGGGCTGAAGACGAAAGAAACCGACTGGGCGGCGTATCCCCGAAAGCTCCGCGCTTTCTCCGACTATCGCAAATTCGACGACACGCTCCGTATGGTCCTCAGCGGCTCGGCCACCCAGCGCGAGGCCCTGACGGTTTTTCTCCAGGATCAGCGGGAGGCGGGGCGCCTCGCCTACGGCCTCCACGTCTCCGACCGCGCGACGCTCACCTGCCTCGTCTTCAGTCGGATGGGGCGGCAGGTGCATTTTGTGGACGGCGCCGACGGCGGCTACACCGCGGCTGCGCGACAGCTCAAAGCGCAACTCGCGGAGGCAACCTGATGGTCAGGGATGCGGTTCGCACAGGGCTAGAGGCCGGGCTGCTGATTGCACTGCTCGGGCTGATCGTCTGGGCGACGGGTCAACCTTTCATCTTCCCAAGCCTCGGCCCAACCGCTTTCGCGCTGGCGCTCCGGACACCCGAACAGACGACGGCGCGGCGTGTGATCGGCGGGCATGGGTGCGGTGTCGTGGTCGGGCTGTTCGTCTACAACAGCTTGGCCGAGGGCCTCGCCATCACGGCTGAGCACGTGCCGTTCTCCACCGACGGGTTGTGGCTCTCGGCGAGCGCCGCGCTGTCTGTGGCGGGGACAGCCGCAGCCATGCTGCTCACCCGCACGAGCCATGCCCCCGCCTGCGCTACGACGCTCATCATTGCGCTCGGCCTGTTGCCCGATGTATCGGACGGTGCCATTATTCTCCTTGCTGTGACGCTGCTCTTCGCTGCCCACCGGGCGGTTTTGCGCTTGGATCGCCGCATCGCCTAGCGACGAGTGGCGCCGTCAAGGCTCCGGAGAATCCAAACGGGATCGCCGTCAAAGCCGGGCGATGCGGTGAGTCGTTCGAGGCCGGTGCCGTCGGGGCGAACGCGGTAGACTTCCCAGTCGTCGGTCCGCGCCGAGCCGAAGGCGATCCAGCGGCCGTCGGGCGA
>JABDIZ010000238.1 GCA_013003465.1 Rhodothermaceae bacterium | reverse complement strand
GCCCGGCCCTCCTCGATGTGGCGCCCGACGGGCATCGGAGCCCCCTCGGCGAACGTAGCCAACTGCTGCTCGGAACGCGCGCGAAGCTCGGGGAAGAAGTCGGTCGGCACCTGTACGCCCGCCAAGGCCTTGAGGAAGTGCATCGGGATGAGGACATGGAGCAGGTCGAGTTGGGCGTCGTAGCGCTCAGCCAGAGCCAGGGCCGTAGCGACGGCGTGGCGAGCAGCGTCCGAGAAATCGGTGGGGGCGAGCACGCGCTTGATCGGGACGCGCCCGTCTGCATGCTCGGGCACGACCAAGACGGGGACCTGCGCCCGCCGCAGCACTTCCTCCGCTACACTGCCGAGTAAGAAGTGACGGAGCCCTCGCCGCCCGTGCGTACCCATCACGACGAGGTCGACCCCTTGCGCGTTGACGTAGTCGAGAATGACCTCCGAGGGGTGCCCATAGGAGAGCACGCGCTTCAACTTGGTGCCGACGATCCGCTCGCGGCGGAGGTAGCCGGTCAGTTCACCGTCGGCGCGGTCCCAGACGCGCTGGAAGAAGGCGCGGTCCGGCTCCGTCATGCCCTCGATTTCGTCGGCCGTGATGGGCTCGGTCCCAGGCACGATGTGGAGAACATGGAGCGCGGCGCCGGTGCGTTCGGCGAGGTCGAGCGCTCGGTGGAGCGCGGCCGTGGCGGAGCTCGAGAAGTCGACGGGGGCGAGGATGCGGGTGGGTGCAAACATGGGCGGCAAGAGCGTAACCTCCTCTCATTACGCCCTCTGGGGCTGCCTCGGTGTACGCTCCCGCCGCCGAAGTGGGCAGGCCTAAACCGGGATCCCGCATCAGGATGGTCCCTACGGGAGGCACCTTCCGAGGCTACGGTTTGCTCCAGAGAAGGGGATGTTCATTGCTCACACGGTCCTCCAGGCATACGACGACGGCTCGACATCCTCGAAGAGCACGTCTTGCACGTGTCGGCGTGGCGTGCCCTCGTGCCGCACCGGGAAGCCGATACGGAATACGACCTGTGGGAAGCCGTTCCCCACGAGGGCCATCAGCTTTTCCCGGAGGGTGGCTTCTTCGACCGGCTGGTTGACGTAGGAGGCCTGGAGATCACGGGCCGCAGCGGTGAGGAGCACCCGCTCGAGCGCCTGCCCAGCCGCGAGCCAGTCAGCAGGGGTGTCGCCCTCGGTCGTAAGAGTGAGCACGGCCGACGAGCTCGCCACGAGCTCGCGCTTGCTCACGGCGATGGTCGAGGCCGGGGGGCGCACCTCGGCTTGGCGGTCCCACACGCCCTGGTCCTCGTCGCAGACCCCGTCGGGGCGCGGATCGCCCTTGGGCCGGAGCCAGGCCCCCAGTTCCGCGACCGCCCGCGGGTCTTCGCCCTGCAGGCGGATGCCCGCCTCAACGAGACGGGCTACACCCTCCTTCGCTTCCGCCTCGGTGAGCACGACGAGGCGTACGCCCTCCTCCCGCGCCGCCTGCTCCAGCCGTTCGATCACGTCCTTGGGAATGTCTCCTTCGGCGAAGGGGTGGCGATTGGTGCGACGCACAGGGATCGCTCGGAAGAGGCGCTCGTCCTCGTCAGTGGGTTGCGCTGCGCCATGGAGTGCGAGAGCAGCTAGGAGGTTTGGCTGTCCGGCAACCGGAAAGGGGTACACCTCAGCACCGAGGTGAAAATGAAGGGCAGCCACGCGGAGATTAAGGAGGGCCGCACCACAGCTCATCGTCATCTCGCGCCCGTCGGGATCAACCCGGCGGAGTTGGCGCGTGCGATCGGCGTAGACGCGAATGAGGTTCCGCTCGACAGCGAAGCGCCAGGGCTGGGTGTTGAGCACGCTCGGCGCTAGCACGGCGTAATGGAGCAGGAACCGGAGTTGCTCGGGCGGGTCGGCGCTCGCAGGATAGGCCGTGTCAGGGATCTCGTGCGGGTCGCCGAGGAAGTGAGCGTCAGGAGCGTGCGACGCCGAGAGCGGTACGGTAGACGGAGGGGCAGTCATGGCTGTGTAGAGGCAGGAGGGTACTCTACCATACGGACCTGTCCGCCGTAGGTATGGCGGGTGAGGTGCGGTCATCATGCCGGACGGAGCCGGACTGTCGTGTGGGGTTGCCCCCGCACGAGCCGTCATTCTAGATCGGGATCTCTTCTCCGCATCGACCCTCGGAGGCCCGTACGTGATGATCCGGTGCAATGCGTTACAAGAGCCGTGTCCTACTCGGGGAGCATTGAACGCCGGTCACTTGACGTGACCGGCGTTCATGGTTTTCGGCCTGTGCACAAAACGTGCATTCGCCGCCAGGGCTGTGCAACGGGTGCGCATCGCGAAGAAGCCCATCGCCTAGAGCAAGCCTGAATGGCCGTTGCAACAACTTTTTAATGCTGCACGAGCGCCGTGGCATGGCCTTCGCCTGGGGTCACGGAACCCGGAGTGTCGCCTACGCTCCTTACGCCACCCTAGACCGTGCTCTCATGGGCTCCCTCCCACGCCTGCGTCGCCCACGCATTGCCCTGTACTCGCACGACACGTGCGGACTCGGCCACACACGGCGCAATCTCCGGATTGCCCAGGCCCTGGCCGCCGCCCCGCTCTGTGCCGACGTGCTCATGCTCACCGGCGCCCGCGAGTCGAGTGCCTTCCCGATCCCGCCGGGCGTAGACATGCTCTCGCTGCCCGCGCTCTACAAGGAGGATGACGGCCACTACCGCGCCCGTAGCCTCAGCGTGGACCTGAACGAATTGATCGCCCTCCGCTCCGGCATCATCCGCTCGGCGTTGGAGACCTTCGAGCCCGATGTCTTTGTAGTGGACAACGTGCCACGCGGCGCAATGGGTGAACTCGACGATGCCCTCATTGCTCTACAAGCGACCGCTACGCGCTGTGTGCTTGGCCTGCGCGATGTACTTGATGCACCGGAAACAGTCGCGCACGAATGGAAACGCCGCCGCACCCTCGGCGCGCTTGACGACTTCTTCGATGCCGTCTGGGTCTATGGCGACCCGACCGTCTTCGCCGCGGCCGACGAATACGCCTTCCCCCATGCTGTCCGTGCCAAGCTGACCTACACCGGCTACCTCGATCCAACAGCCGAGCCTCTCTTTCCTCTCGACGACCCGGCCCCGCTCCTTGATGCGGTGGCCCCCACAGACAACCTCGTGCTGTGCGCGGTCGGGGGCGGGCAAGACGGCGATGCCGTGGCCCGTGCGTTCGCCTCGGCCTCGTGGGCTTCGGAGGCAATGGGCCTGATCCTGACCGGTCCGTTCATGAAGCCAGAGGCGCGCGCCGCGCTAGATCAGCAGGCCGCCACCCGGCCCGATCTCCGCATCGCGCGCTTTTCGACCGCCCCGGGTGCCCTCTACCAACAGGCCGACTGCGTCGTGGCGATGGGCGGCTACAACACGATTCTAGAACTGCTCGCCCTCGGCAAGCACGCTCTGATTGTCCCGCGCGAGCAGCCACGCCGCGAGCAGCGCATCCGCGCCGAGCGACTCGGCGCCCTCGGCCTCCTCGACTGGCTTGCTCCGTCCGATGCGACGCCCGAGGCACTCAGCGCGTGGCTGCAAAGCGATCACCCTCCGGTCCGCGATGCACGCACGTGCCTCGACTTCGGAGGCCTACGGCGTGTCATCGACCTCATGACCGATCTGCTTCCGAACACGTGCGCTTGGCCTCGCCGCACCCTGCCCCTGTTTCCTCATGCGACCGCCTGATTCTGCCCGCATTGGCTACGTCGTCAAGCGCTACCCGCGCTACTCCGAGACGTTCATCGTCAACGAGATCCTCGCGCACGAGGCCGCCGGAACCGACGTGACCATCTTCGCGCTCCGCCCGCCGGTGGACACGCACTTTCAGGAGCTCCTCGCCCGCGTCCGCGCCCCCGTCCACTACCTCCTTGATTCCGGCAAGGCGGCGGATTTCTGGCGTGCGATAGACGCCGCCCAGGCCACGCTCCCCGGCACAGGTGATGCCCTTGCCGCGGCCGCGGGCGAGGAGGCCACGACCGTCTACCAGGCCATCCGTCTTGCTCAGGCCATCCGCGCGCACCACCTCGATCATCTGCACGCCCATTTCGCTACATCGGCGGCGAGCGTGGCGCGGCTCGCCGCCCGCTTTGCTTGCGTGCCGTGGAGCTTCACCGCCCACGCAAAGGACATCTTCCACGAGAGTGTCGTCCCTGCCGATCTCGCCCGCAAGCTTGCTGACGCCGACGCCGTCATTACCGTCAGCGACTACAACCAGGCATTTCTCCAGGCTGAATACGGAGCTGCCGCGACCGGCGTCCATCGCCTCTACAACGGCCTCGACCTCGGCCGCTTTCTGTTCCACGAATCCTCTGATCGCCCACCCAACATCGTCGCGGTGGGGCGTCTCGTGGAGAAGAAGGGCTTCGATGTGTTGGTGGACGCTTGTGCGCGCCTGAAAGCCAACGGCGTGCGCTTCACCTGCACCGTCATCGGCTCCGGCGATCAGGAGGAGGGGCTTCGTGCGCAGATCCAGCACTTGGGCGTGGGCGATGTGGTGCTGCTCGAAGGGCCACGCCCCCAGGCCGAGGTGATCGACGCCGTAGCCGAAGCCGCCGTCTTTGCCGCGCCGTGCGTCGTCGGCCGCGACGGCAACCGCGACGGGCTCCCCACCGTGCTCCTCGAAGCGATGGCGCTCGGCACCCCCTGCGTCTCCACGGACGTGACGGGCATTCCCGAAATCCTCCGCGATGGCGAGACGGGCCTGACGGTCCCGCAGCACGACGCCCCTGCATTGGCCAAAGGCCTCGCCCGCCTGCTGGCCGACGCGCCCTTGCGCGCGCGCCTGGCTGCCAACGCCCGCTTGGTAATCGAAGCCGAGTTCGACATCCACCGCAATGCGGCGAGGCAGCGGGCACTCTTCGCTGCCTGCGCTCATGCAGACAACCGCCCACCATTTCAACCGACTCTGGAGGTGACTGCGTGATGCGCGTTGCGTATGTCAGCATGGACCCCGGCGTCCCGGCCTTTGGCGTCAAGGGCTGCTCCGTTCACGTGCAGGAAGGCCTACGTGCCCTCGCCCGGCACGGCCTCCGCCCGGCCCTCTTTACGGCCCGCCTCGGCGGCCCACCACCCGCCGACCTCGCGCACGTTCCGGTCCACGCGCTGCCTTGCCTCCCGGAGGCCGCGCCGGACGTGCGCGAGCGGGCCACTCTTTCGGCCAACACCGCGCTCGCAGCGCATCTCCCCGAGCACGAGCCGTTCGACCTGATCTATGAGCGGTATGCGCTGTGGAGCTTCGCCGCGATGGAGCATGGACGCGCGGCGGGCCTCCCGACGGTGTTGGAAGTCAATGCGCCGCTGATTGATGAACAGGCGCAGCACCGGCATCTCGTGGATGTAGACGGCGCCACGGCCGCCTCACGCCGCGCGTTTGCCGCGGCCGATGCCCTGATTGCCGTCTCGGAAGGCGTCGCCGACTGGCTCGACGGCTTCGCCGAAGCACGCGGGCGCATCCACGTCGTGCCGAACGGCGTGGACGCCGACCGCGTTCGTCCCGGTCTCGATCCAGCATGGACTGCATCCGATGGGACGTTTGTGATCGGGTTCGTCGGAAGCCTCAAGCCATGGCATGGATTATCGGTCTTGGCGGAGGCCTTCGCACGCCTGCATCGTGCCGCGCCGGAGGCACGCTTGCTCCTCGTGGGCGATGGGCCCGAGCGGGAACCGTTGACCGCGCAGCTCCACGATCTCGGGGTTCAGGATGCCGTGCAGTTCGCCGGGGCCGTGCCTCCCAACGAGGTGCCCCGCTGGCTCGCAGCGATCAATGTGGCCGTCGCGCCGTACGCCGACGCCACGGCCTGCTACTTCTCGCCGCTCAAGATCTTCGAATACATGGCGGCAGGCCGCGCCATCGTCGCGAGCCGCGTCGGACAGGTGGCAGAGGTACTGGACCACGAGGCTACAGCCCTGCTCGTGGAGGCGGGGGCCGCGAAGGCGCTGGCCGAGGCCCTCGACCGGCTCCGCTGTGATCCGTTGCTGCGGCTGCGGCTCGGCACCACGGCCCGCGCGACGGTGCTGATGCGGCACACGTGGACGGCGGTGTTTCAGCACGTCCTGGCGCTCGTCGGGCTCGCCGCGATGCCGGACAATCAGCGTGAGGCCGCGTGATGGGCCGCCCGAAGACACTCCGCGCGACGCTGCCCGGCCTAGGCCGGACACTCCGGCTCGTGTGGCCCTACACGCGGCGCCACCGCCCACTCCTGGGCGGAGCATTCGCTGCCCTCTTCGCCTCGGTAGCGCTGCGCGCGCTGGAGCCGTGGCCGCTCAAGCTCATCTTCGATCAGGTGCTCGTCCCAGAGCATGCCGCCACGGGAGGCTTCTTGGGCGGCCTGAGCCCCATGGCCCTCCTTGGACTCGCGGCGCTCGCCATCGTGGCGATTGCCGTGGGGCGGGCGTGGATGAACTACCTCAACCGCGTCGGCTTCGCCCTCGTGGGCAACCGCGTACTGACCGATGTCCGGGGCGACCTCTACCGGCACCTCCAATGCCTCTCGCTCTCATTCCACAGTCGCACACGCGCGGGCGACCTCGTGATCCGCGTCATCGCCGACATCGGAATGCTCCAGGATGTGGTGGTGACGGCGCTAATGCCACTCGTCGGGAGCGTGCTCATCCTCGTGCTTATGGGCGCACTGCTGCTGACGCTCAACGTCCCACTCGCGCTTCTCGTTCTGGCCACGCTGCCGCTCTTCCTCCTTCCCACCACGCGGCTCACCAAGCGTATCCATCAGGCCTCGCGCGATCAGCGCCGTCGAGAGGGCGCGATGGCCTCGACCGCCTCCGAGTCCATCCACGCCATCCGCGTCGTGCAGGCGCTCGCGCTGGAAGAGCGCTTTGCTGAAACGTTCGGCGGTGCCAACAGGAAGAGCCTCAAGGAGGGCGTCAAGACGAAGCGACTCTCGGCTCGCCTCGAAGGGTTCGTGCAAGCGCTGACAGGGCTGGCGACAGCGCTCGTCCTCGGCTACGGCGTGCTCCTCGTCCTGCGCGGCACGCTCACGCCCGGCGACCTCCTCGTCTTTCTCTCCTACCTCAAGGCGATGTTCAAGCCGATGCAGGCCTTCGCCAAGTACACGGGCCGCCTGGCGAAGGCCGCTGCCGCGGGCGAGCGCGTGGCCGACCTCTTCGAGCGGCAACCCGAGGTGACGGATGCACCTCATGCCCAGCCTGCACCCCCACTGCGTGGACACGTGGCCTTCGAGTCGGTCACGTTCGGCTATGAGCCGGAGCAGCCGGTGCTCCGTGACGTGTCGCTTACGGTGCGACCGGGACAACGCGTGGCGCTCGTCGGGCCCTCGGGCCACGGCAAGAGCACGCTGCTCAGCCTCCTCTCACGCCTCTACGACGTGACCGATGGCGCCGTCCGCCTTGACGGGCATGACGTACGCAACCTGACGCTGGCCTCGCTCCGCGGCCAAGTGGCTGTCGTCTTGCAGGATAACCTGCTCTTCGCTGCCTCCATCCGCGACAACATCGCTTACGGCGCTCCAGACGCCACCGAGGCCGACATCGAGTGGGCCGCGCGGCTGGCCAACGCGCACGACTTCATCGTCGCCATGCCAGAGGGCTACGACACGACCGTCAGCGAGCGCGGCGTGACACTCTCGGCGGGGCAACGGCAACGCCTCGCGATTGCGCGCGCCGCCGTCCGCCAGACTCCCCTCCTCCTCCTCGACGAACCCACGACCGGCTTGGACGAAGACAACGAGCGCGCCGTGGTGGACGCGCTCGACCGGCTCGCGCAGGGGCGCACCACTTTCCTCGTCACCCACGACCTCCGCCACGCCGAGCGCTGCGACCTCATCCTCTACCTGCGTGACGGGCGGATCGCCGAGGCCGGTTCGCACGCAGAGTTGATGGCCAAGGCCGGGCGCTACGCGCGCCTCTACCGCCTGGAATCCACAGACTTCGCCCAGGCCCCTTCGCTCGAAACCGCCTGAGTCATGCTCGCTGCCCCCGATCAACTGCTCGTCCGCAACGACCCGGCACTCCCCGGCCTACCGCTGCTCCTTGATGCCGAGGCCTTCGCCGAGGTACTGCGACCACACGTCGGCGCGCTCGACGCGGCCGAAGCGGTGTACGTCCGCTACAAGCCGGGCGAAAACGCCCTCGTGGCTTACCGCCTCTACATGGGTGGCGCGGCACACTGGGCCTATGCGAAATCCCATCGCCACGGAGCCACCACCAAGCTGACAAAAGCGACGACGCGCACGACCGCCGCTACGCCGCTCGGCCCCGGGCACCTCGTGCTCCCGGCCTGGGCCACCGTCGTCTCGTTCTTTCCGAATGACGCCAAACTGAAGGCACTGCGACGCCTAGGCAATCCCGCCGCGCGGCGGGGTTTGATCGAAAAACTGCTGCCGGAACGCCCAGACCTGCTCGATCTCGAGCCTGTGCTCCTCCGCTACAAACCGGAGCGTCGGTACGTAGCCCGCCTGGGTGATGTGGCCTTGAAGCTGCACAGCCCGAGCGGATTCGCTGGGGCCATTCAGGGCCGTGCGGGGGCCCGCTCGCGCGAGGCGTTTCAGACGCCGCGCGTGGTCGGCCGCTCGAAGCGACACCGGGCGCTTGCCTACGCCTGGATTGACGGCGCTGTGCTGGCTGACGCCATCCGCGCCGAAGGCTTCGATCCGCGCGCCGTCGTGCCGGTTGGAGCTGCCCTCGCCACGCTGCACGCACAACCGCTGGATGCGACCTGGGCGCCTTCCGACCCGAGCGAATCGTTGCGTGCGGCCGCCGAGGCCGTCGGTGCGACGACACCGACTCTTGCCATACGAGCGGAGGCACTCGCTGCCCGCTTGAGCACCCGCCTCGCCTCGCCGGAGCCCATCGCGCTCGTCCACGGCGACTTCTACGCGAAGCAGGTGCTCCTGAGCCCTACCACTCCGACCGTGCTCGACCTGGATCGCCTCATGCTCGGGGATCCTGCCGCCGATCTCGGGATGTTCCTCGCCCACCTCGAACGCGACCGGCTCCGCTTCGGCCTCGCGCCGAGCCGCATCGACGCCGTCCGGGCAGATCTGCTGGCGGGCTACGCGGCCGTTGCCGAGCCGTTACCGGACGCCTCAGTAGCGCTGCACACGGCAGCTGCGATCCTCCAGCTCGCGCCGCACCCCTTCCGTTTTCGCGAACCGGACTGGCCTGCCCGCACCGCCGCGCTCCTCGATACAGCCGAAGCCTACCTTGACGAAGGCCTCCGGCTCTATCAGCCTCGCGCCTCCGTCTCAGCACAGCGCCCTGCAACGGTGTTTGATCCCGAGGACGCCGCATCAGACCCCAAGCTTCCCACGCTGGGGCACGCCCTCGACCCAGTCCAGGCGACTTCTGCCCTGCGGGCCCTCATCCACCCATCTGAAGGCAAGCGTGAGAGCCTGAAGCTCATGTCCGTCCGGGTTGTCCGCCATCGGCCCGGCCGCCGCGCCCTCTTGGAATACCGCTTCGAAGGCCCCGAAGAGCCCGTTACCCTCCTCGGGAAAGTGCGGGCGAAAGGGCTCGACCGGTCGACGTTTGCTCTCATGACGTCGCTCTGGCAAAGCGGCTTCGGCTCGTCGGCAACCGACCGCGTTTCGGTGCCGGAGCCTGTCGGCGTCTGGCCTGAGGCCCGCATGTGGCTGCAGCGGCGCGTGCCCGGCATCTCAGCCGCGACGGCGCTGGCC
>JABDIZ010000235.1 GCA_013003465.1 Rhodothermaceae bacterium | reverse complement strand
CCCGTCGACTGCTCGACGACGCGGACTGAGCGCCGGCCGCGCTGTTACTCGGAGCGCCATCGGCTCGGCTCACAGGGGTGACTGGGTAGGGAGTCCGCGCGTGCGGACCGGTGAAACGCCCTGTTATTCCGCTCCATTCTTCCTATCTTCTGCACGTTTGCGCCGGTGCGTGGCCCGGCCTTCTGACCATTCCCACCCAGCATCCATTATGGCAAAGACCCCAGGCGATGAAATCCAAGACCCCCGTGCCGGCGGGAGCGTCATAAGCGCGCAGCACGGCGAGGCGGCCGCGCTGGCTGGAGGGGAGGAGTGGTTCGGGCATCCCCGCGGCCTCTCCACGCTCTTCTTTACCGAGATGTGGGAGCGGTTCTCGTACTACGGGATGCGCGCGCTCCTGGTCTTGTTCATGACGGCGCCGCTGGCGGCCGCCAACCCCGGCTTCGGCTTCGCCGACGGGCAGGCGACGGCCATCTACGGGCTCTACACCTTCTTCGTATACGTCCTCTCGCTGCCGGGCGGCTGGGTCGCCGACAACCTGTGGGGCGGAAGAAAGGCCGTCTTCGTAGGGGGGTGCATCATCGCGCTCGGCCACTTCACGATGGCGGCCCCGCTGGTCGGCCTGCCCGAGATGCCGACGTTCTTCCTCGGCCTCATCTTCGTGGTGCTCGGGACGGGGCTCCTCAAGCCGAACGTGTCGGCTATCGTGGGCGACATCTATCCCGAGGGCGGTGCCCGCCGGGACGCCGGGTTCTCCATCTTCTACATGGGGATCAACATCGGCGCGATCCTGGGCCCGCTGCTCTGCGGCATCGTCGGCGAGGGGTACAACTGGCACTGGGGCTTTTCGCTGGCGGGCATCGGGATGCTCTTTGGCCTGATCCAGTACAAGCTCGGTGAGCGCCACCTGCTGGGCGCTGGCGAACTCCAGACAGACCGGCGGCCCGAGGAGGTCGCTGCAGCCGAGAAGAAGTTCTACGGCATCGCCGCAGGCTTCGCCGCCGCAGTGGTCTTATTCGGTTACCTCATGTCCACGGGGGCCATCGGGCTCACGCTCGAAGGGCTCGCCGGTAGTCTGGGCGTCGTCGTCGTGCTGATCACGATGGCCTACTTCGCCTACATCATCTTCGCGGGAGGGCACAACACGACCGAGCGGAAGCGGCTCGGGGTCATCTTCTGGCTGTTCATCCTGGCCGCGCTCTTCTGGAGTGGATTCGAGCAGGCGGGTTCCTCGCTCAACCTCGTCGCGCGAGACCTCGTGGACCGCGAGATGTTCGGGACCGTCATTCCCGCCTCCACGCTCCAACTCATCAACCCGCTGTTCATCGTCATCTTTGCGCCCATCTTCGGCGCGCTCTGGGTGTGGCTGGCGCGGCGCAACGCCAACCCGAGCATCCCCGTCAAGTTCGGGCTGGGCCTGCTGGGGCTGGCCGCAGGCTTCTTCGTGATCTCCTGGGGCACGGCGACGGATGCCGCAGCGGTCGCCGCCGGGTCGGTGCCGGTGGGCTGGCTCATCGTGACGTACTTTCTGCACACGGTCGGTGAGCTGTGTCTGAGCCCGGTCGGCCTGAGTTCCATGACCAAGCTGGCCCCGCGTAGCCGCGTCAGCCAGATGATGGGCATCTGGTTCGTGGCCGCCGCGCTAGGCAACCTGTTCGCGGGGCTGATGGCGGGTCAGATCGAGGACCTTCCAGCGGCCGAGCTGTTCTCGTTTGTCGCGATGCTCGTGGGCGGCGGTGGCGTGGTCGCGCTGATCTTGAGCCCCTTCGTCAAGCGCCTGATCGGCGACATCGAGTAAGCCACCCTTCTCACCCGTATGCGTCGGGGCGGCCAGCCGGTCGCCCCGACCTCGTTTCTGCCATGACCGATCTTGTCTCCGTCCCGCTTCACGTACTGCCTCACGGCGAGGGCCTGGACCTGCCCGCCCACGCGACGAGCGCCAGCGCCGGACTCGACCTCCGGGCCGCCGTGCCTGAAGAGGCGCCGATGACGCTTCAGCCCGGCCAGTTCGCCCTCGTTCCTACGGGCCTCCAGATCGCGTTGCCCGAGGGCACCGAGGGGCAGGTGCGCCCCCGAAGCGGTCTCGCTGCCAGGCACGGCGTCACGGTGCTCAACAGCCCAGGCACCATCGATAGTGACTACCGGGGCGAGTGCAAGGTGATTCTCATCAACCACGGCCCGGAGCCCTTCCTCGTCACGCGCGGCGAGCGGATCGCGCAGCTCGTCGTGGCACGCTACATGTCCGTGCGGTTCGAGCCGGTGGAGTCGTTAGAAGAGACCACGCGTGGTGCCGGTGGCTTCGGCCACACGGGGCGCGCGTGACGACCTAGGAGGATAACAGGGCGTCCAGCGTCGCGTCGGCGTAGCCCTCGGGGGTGTTCTGGGCGGCGAAGGCACGGGCGCGATCTAGGTCAAATCCGCGCATCGGATCAGCCAGGAACTGGCGGATGCCCTCCGCGATGGCCTCGGGTGAGGTCGTGTCGGCAGCTTGGCCGAGGTGCAGTACGCGTGTCTGTTCCCCCATAAGGCCATAATCCTGGCTCAGGATGGGCGTGCCCACGGCAGCAGCCCGAACCAAGACGCCGCTGGATCCGACGTGGCGCTGGTAGGGCACCAGGACGAGATCAGCGGCTCCGAGCAAACTCTGGATCTCCTCGTCTGGCACGAACCCTTCGCGCAGGATCAGCTGCACGGGTCGCTCGCGGACGCGGGTGATCAAGTCTTCGATACGCGCCCGATCCGCAGCGGCGAGACGCCCCGCCAGAACTACGGTGACTTGGCTGCATCCGCTATCCTCCAGATGCAAGAGTGCTTGCAGGAGGGCTGGGACACCCTTGCGTTCGTCCAGAATGCCGAAGAGCACCAGCAGCACTCTGCCGGGCTCAACGCCCAATCCAGCACGGACGGTCGCTGAGGGCACCTGTGCTCCGCTGGTATCCATGGGCTCGGGGACCGCCTCAATGCGTACGCGTGAGGTCAGGGCGGCGAGGGGCTCGACGGCCGTGTAGTCGAGCGTGAGGACTGTGTCGAGGAGCGGGTGTCTCAGGGCCGCCCGCAGCACGAGCTTTTTTCGAAAGCGCCGAACCCGCTCGGTCACAGGTGGGGGTGCGGTCTCGAATTGCCCGTAGTGAAAGTCGGGACGGAACAGCAGGCCCGAGAGGCGAGCAGGGTAGGGCAGGCGAAGCCGCATCGCCAGAGCCAGTTGCAAGTGGTCCAGATAGAGGGCGTGCACGCGTGCGGGTCGGTGATCAGCGACGGCAGCGGAGAGTAATCGCCCGTTGATCCGTCCAACCTGAGCCAGGGAGTGCGGAGCAGGGCCCCCGAGCACTTCGGCTCCGGCCAGAGGGACCAAGCGAGCACCGCGCGTGTCGTCATCGAAGGCAACGTCGGCAAGGCTGGGGTGTTGCTCCAGCAGGCGAGGAGCAACCGCTGCCACCAGCCAGCCCTCTTCGCACCGCCGTTGCCACGCTCCCATCAGGTGATGAATATGCTCCGCGTGGTGGCCCCCGGCATAGGGATCGAACAAGAGAAGCCTGGGGTAGACGGGCGAAGGCATCACGAACGGGCGAGAAGACGGCGCAGCGTGGCCATAGGAAGCAGTCGAAAGAGCCAAGCAGCGAGGCTGTAGCTCCCGGCAATCGCAAGGAGAATCAGCAGCAGAGGTGCATCGACACGTTGCAACAGCACAATCGGCACGACCACGCCGAGTGCGGTGGCTACTGCCGTGCGCGCTAGGAGGCCGAGATAGGCTTGGTGGACGAGGCGGATGTGTACAATCGCCAGACCAGCGCCCACCATCCCTTGCGCGAGCACGGTCGTCGAGGCGGCCCCGACGATCCCGTAGCGAGGAATCAGGAACAGATTCAACACCACATCAAGGAGAGCCCCGCCGCCGAGGATCGCCATATAGGCCTTCTCCCGGTTCCACGCGAGTATGGGCTGGCCCAGCGTCATATTTACGTAGACCACTCCAGCATTCACCATCAGCAGGGCGAAGGCACTGGCTGCTGGAGCGTAGACATCACCAGCAAAGAGGACGATGAGCGGGTGGGCGAGCAGGGCCGTCGCGGTGGCCAAGGGAAGGCCTACGGGTAGCATGAGAGCGGCAAAGCGGCGTGCTCGTTCGCGCATGAGGGGAAGTTGCTCATGCACATGAGAAAGCGCAGGAAAGAAGGCCTGCGCGATGACGATGGCTGGAATGAGTACGGCGGTGAGCGCCCGGACGCTTGCCGTATAGAGGCCGACCTCGGCCTCGCCCCTGAAGACCCCCAGCATCACCAGATCGAGGTTGTAGAACACTCCGATCATGAATGTGCTGGCTGCAATCGGTAGGGCAGAGGGGAGCAGCGCGCGCCATGCTTGGAGATTCCAATGAAGCCGAAAGCGTCCGAAGTTTCGGACGAGGGTGAAGACCAACCAGCCGTTGAGCAACAGGAGGGCACCGACCTGAGCCGCCGCGGCCAGCAGGACATCCTCGGGGCTATGAACGAAGAAGAGGACGGCCGCCAGGTGAAGGACGGCGATGGCTACGCTGCGAACAGCCAGGACGCCCATGCGCTCGACGCCTTGATACACCCATTCCATTGAAATGGCCTGGGCAAACAGGGCGAGCCCCTGAACCAAGAGGACGAGCTTGAACAGCCCGCTCTTCGGTAGCAACAGAACCACCATGGCATAAAGGACATAAGCTGTCACTGAGAGGATGAATTGAATGCCCGTAATCGTCCCCGTCAACTCAATGACGCGCTCGGGTGCACGTGCCACCTCACGGACCCCTACCACATCGAAGCCGAGCCGAGTAAAGAGAAGGAAGTAGGAGAGGAGCGCCGTGCCAAACCCGAGGATGCCGTACGCTTGGGGCTCGAGGGTGCGCGTAAGGTAGGCCGTGAGGAGAAGGGTGAAGACCGTAGTGACCCCGCGTGCTACCGTCAGCGCAATGAGGTTGCGCGAGATGCGCTCCTTCCAACGCTCAGGCTTCGGAGCTGGCAGCCCCTCCTGCGCTGAGCCAGCCAGGGGCTGGTCCCCGGAATCTGCCCCCCGTTGCCCGCGAATCGAGACCTCGTCGCTCACAGATGACGCGGAGAGGAGGCCACCGAGGACAGTTTCTCAGGGAGGCGTTGAGACTGCTTCTCGAATCGCTGGGCTATGCCCATCGTCAAAGCTGCCACGAGTGCGAACGCACTGAGTTTCTCATCCTCGAAGAAGACGCTCGTCGTGTAGACAGGGAGCACCAGGCAGAGAAGGCAGGCTGCTGTACCCGAAGCCAGGGCACGATAGAATGGTGGTAGGGTCACCTGACGACACAGGCGGAGGGCTTGCCTTAACACGCTCCCCCACAGGAGGCCGATCAGCACGACGCCCCAGAGCCCGAGCTTGTACCATACTGCGATGTAGCCGTTGTGGATGTAGCTCTTCGTGTCTGTCAACCAGTAGGTGAGGTTGAAGAACGAATACGTTGTGCCGAATCCGTAGCCGAGCACCGGATTCAGGCGGGCTCGCGCGGCGACGGCCTTGGCTTCTTCGATCCGGTTTACCAGGGAGATGTCTGTCGTCGCGGCGGAGAGCGTAGCGAACCGGTTGAGGATGCCTGACACCATCAGGTAGAGGTAGGGGCCGATTAGGATGTAAGCCACCACAAGGAAGGCGAGGGCGCCGCCAGCCGATCGGAGAAGCAAGCGGCGGCGGTCGTCGCCCCGAACCAAAAGCATAAGGACCGCCGCTCCCAGCAGAAAGGCGACCCAGAACGCGCGCGATTTGGTGAGAATCAGGCCGGCCAGCACGATCGCCAGCAGACTCATCGTAACGAGGGTGTGCTTGGCTCCTCGTACGGTGGAGGTCAGTGCGAGCAGCAGCAACGCAGAAAAGACCAGCAGCAGCTCGCGACCGGCGATCCGCACGTCGGCGATTTCCCACACGGCGGTTGCTTCCGCAAAGGCTCGCTGCGTGTACAATGCATTGTCCACGGTCACATAGAGCCCAATCCACGTGATCAGGCCGAGCACGATCAAGGGACCCTTTTTCTCACGGACGACGAACTCCTTGACTGGGAAGTAAAGCGCGAGCAAGGAGAAGGCGAGGGTTTCGCCCCGGAGTCGCATCGGGTCGGCACCAAAGAGAAGGCCGAGAGCGATGCCGCCGAGGAGACCGAAGACGATGAGTAGCAGCGCTGTCTGGTCTTCTAAGCCGCGCACGAATCGGCTCCGATAGAGTAGGACGCGGCGCCCGTACCAGTACATCAGGTACCCGTAGAAATAGAGCCCATAGAGCGCCTCGTGCAACTGAATGCCTTCATCAGAGGAGAGCAGGAGCGCAAGCCCACCTAGCCAGAGGATAAAGTTGAGGCGAGGATGCCGAAAGAGCATGCCCGCTCCGAGTATGGCGAGCAGCCCGAGCGGAAGCAGCGGGGCTGCATCCGGCACCCTCCAGATCACGACGCCGGTGACCACGAGACTACCGGCCAGGATCGCAATCAGTGTGCCTTCGCCCCAGCGGCGGAGTGCGTCATCGGAGAGCGAGGCGAGGGATGGCATGGCGACGCAGGCGGAGGCGCGAAAGGCAGGCGCGCAGGGAGACTCAGGCCTCTCGAAGCTGCTGGGCAATTTCGGCAGCATGGATACGCCACCAGGCGCGCGCCAGAACGAATACGCAGGCCAGCAAGAGCACCGAGAACGTGGCTGCGATCACGATATATGCGCGCTTCGGCTTGGCTTTGCGCATGGGCGGGATCGCGGGGTCGAGCACCTGAACGGCTTTTGCTTCGCGGTCCTCTTGAAAACGCGCTTGCTCAAGGAGCGGGCGCACCACCTCAATGATGCGGCCCTGAGTAACGACTTCCTGGTAGAGATTGGCGTAGCGGCGGCCGACCTCCGGGAGCGAGCCCATGGGTACGGGGAGAATCGCGTCGCCACCGCTTTGAAGTGTGTTGAGGGAAGCACGAGCCTCGGTCAAGGCATCACGCGCGGCTTCAACGCCGGGATTCTCATCGCCGTATTGGCGCCGTAACGCGCCGTATTCGATTTCCAGTTCGGTGACCTGTGCCCGAGCGTCAGCGAGCGCCGCGTAGAAGGCACCCCCTTGTAGCTCGACGTCAAGGACGCCCGACTGCTCTTGGAACACTTGCAACTCGGTTTGCGCGGAGTCCAGTTGGGCCTCTGCCAGGGCCAAGCGCCCTTCAATGAACTCGCGGTTCTGACGGGCGTTCGCGGCCGTCAGGCGGGTATTCGTGCGGTTGAGTTCGTCCACCATGAAGTTGGCCATCAGGGCGGCGCGTTCGGGGTCTTGATCGAGCATGGCGACGCCGAGGTAATCGAAGTCGAGAGCAACGTTGTACTCGAAGTTTTCGATCAGCATCTTGATCGCGTTGCCCCGGGGGTCTTCGGTCTCCGTCGTTTCATACACCTCTACTAGATTGAACCGCTCCACTGTGCGATCGAGGAGCGTGCGGCTGGTGAGGATCGAAAGGTAGCGGGTGTATTCGCCACTTGAGCCGCCGATGAGGGCCGCGGCGCCGGGGGCCACTTCATTTAGCATGCTGAGCATGGACGAGTCGCCTCCTTCAGGGAGCAGCACGCGGGTCTCGGCGCGGTACCACACGGGGAGCATCAGGCTGATGGCAATGGAGCCAATGCCCGCGAGGAACGTCAGCCCGATGATGAGCCAGCGATGCCGAAGTAGGGTGCGAAGCGTCCACCAGAAGGCTTCTTGACCTCGGGCCTGTTCTTCGGGAGTAAACTCGTCATACAGTCCCGCGCCATCGCCGGCAGTCGCCGTGCTGGGATCGTCAGGCACTGTATAGGTGGGCTTGGCATCCATAGGAGAGCGGCCTGGTGCGGCGAACCTGGGGCCTTGCGGTAGCTAGCGAAGAGCGATGGCAAGGATAGTGGCGGCGATACTGAGCGTTTGAAGCGTCGCGCTCACGATGCGAAACCGCGCGTCGGAGCGCTCACGACGTTCCTGCAATTCGACCTGGCGCTGCTGGTTGATGATTTGCTGGGCGAGACGATCCTCTGCAAGAGGTGTGCGGTTCGCGAAAATAAAGTCTCCCGGCTGGAGCAGCCCTGCCTCAGCCAGCGGTTGGTAGACGCCTGTAGACGCGTCCACGACGTAGACCTCGGTTGCTCCAGGGGTAAGGCCGCCAGCCTGGTTGATGTAGTAGGTGGCGTCCTGGTCTTCTACAAAAGGTACGTAGCCAGCCTGGGTTACCTGTCCGATGACCGGCACCGTCCCGAGATCATGAGGAACGACGAGGCGGTCACCATCCTGAAGGAGCACAGGCGTGGCGCCATTCTCGAGGACCCTTTCCATATTCAGCGATACACGTTGGGTACCTAGGGCCTCGCGAGCGAAGTACTGACGCGAGGCGAAATCGAGCGTGGAGAGGCGGGTTTGCTCGAAGGAGGCTGCTGCGATGGCCGCTTCACGAATCTGGAAGTTCAGCGTTGGATCGAAGGCGAGGCGGCTGTTGGTCGGGGCGCTTTGGCTCTCGTCGGGGCGGACAAGTCCCTGGCGTTCGAGGTAAGCTCCGCGCACGAGCGCATCCGGTGTGAAGCCTCCTGCCATTGCGATCAGATCGCGGAGCGTAGTCTCTCCGAGTAGAATGGGATAGGAGGCTGGATAGGCGGCGGCGCCCACAACCGTAGCCATGCCTCGTGCCGCCTGGGTGGCGAGCACGAAGAGCCGGTCGCCCGCTTCGATGGGGGTGGTGCCAAACTCCTCAGGCGAGAGCACGGCAATCTCCGGTGCTCCCGTTGGACGTGCCCGTGTGAGTCGCACCCCATCGACTGAGGTAGTGGCCTCAGAGCCAAGCGCTACGTGCAGCAGGTCGAGGGCGGTATCGCCAGGGCGATGGTCAACGACGCCGGGTTCTGGAACGGCGCCGTCAAGGCCCACGCCCTCCGCGTTCGGGTCGTAGAACGGCAGCGTGACCGCATCGCCATCTCGGAGGTAGGGGTTAGCATCCGGGTTGCCCGTGGCGTAGTACCGCAACAGGTCGACGCGCTCGGTGGTGCCATCCCGGTGGGTGACGAGCACGTTGCGGAAGGCGGGCTGGTAGCGCGTCTCTGGAATCATAGCCTCGCTCGATTGCAGGCCCTCTGGTCTCAGCGAGGCCGCCTCGACACTGAGAATGGCCCGAAGCGCAAGCGCCCTACGGGCGGGCGCCAGGGCCAGGATACGCTGGGGGTTCACGCCACCCATGGCACTGACGAGTGCATCCTCCACACGAGCAATCGGAGCGACGACGTGGCGCCCGGGCTCCAGGACCGCACCGGACACATGGACATAGAACGAACGCGGTTCCGTGAGGGAGACATCGGTCTCGACGTTGCGGTTAACGCGCCGCAGAGCCGCCTGTAGTTCCAGCTTGACATCCGCCAGTGTCCGATCCGTCACGGCGAAGCTGCCGACGCCTGGTACGATCAAGGTGCCATCGGCAGAGACGCGCGCCTGCTGCTGGGTGGGCACGGCGCCACCGATAGAGAAGGTGAACACGTCGCCCGGACCCACGAGGTAGGCCTCCGGGTCGAGCGCACCCTCGAGCGGAAACCCATCCGCTGCTCTGTTGCCCATCCCTTGGCTCAGTCGGCTGAGGGCGTTGCTACTGTTGCTGATCTGGGCCTGGACCGGAGCAGAGGAAACCAGGCTCCCCGCCAACAAGAGGGCCATCAGAATGAGCGAGGGGGGGGAGCACCGTGGTGCCGAGTACAAGAGGGTGGACATCCTGACCGGGGGGCATGAAATTGGCGGCGCCAAGGTACGGTCACCCTCTAGGGGGCACCAAACGTCCACATGGCTCGTTGGACGGCTTTCGAGGGCAATTCCTCTGGCCTGCTCCTCCCCTTCGCTAGCCCACCCACGCTGTGCCCTCTCGTCTTGTCCGTGCAAGCGCTCCGGCCAAGCTCAACCTCGGCTTGCACGTCCTGCGTCGCCGGGACGATGGCTTCCATGATATCGAGACGGTCATGGTGCCAATCGGTTGGGCGGATCACCTCACGGCTACGTCTGCAGATCACCTGGCCCTCACCTGCTCGGATCCGGCACTGCCTACCGATGAGGAGAATCTCGTGGTTCGGGCCGCCCTCGCGCTCGCCGAGTGGGCGGGGATCAGGCCCAAGGCAGCGCTCCATCTCGAAAAGCGTGTGCCTTATGGCGCCGGGCTCGGCAGCGGGTCCTCTGATGCGGCCGCGACGCTGCGCCTCCTTGACCACCTCTGGAATCTGGAGGTACCTGAGGCGGCGCTGCACGAGATCGCGGCCACCCTCGGCTCCGATGTGCCCTTTTTTCTGCTTGATGGCCCTGCACTGGCTACCGGGCGCGGTGAGGTGCTGATGCCGCTACCCAACGACGAGGCAACCGCCTACCGATGTCCGTTCGCCTGGGTGGTGGCCGTTCCGCCGATTCATGTGGCGACCGGCGAGGCCTATGGGTTGATCACGCCCCATGACGCGGACCGCGTCGACGTCTTGGCTCTCGTGCAGTCGAATGATCTGGCGCGATGGCGCGCGGAGCTGCGGAATGATTTTGAGGCACCGATTCTCGCCCGCTATCCTGCGATTCGTCAGATACGAGAGCGCCTTCTCGCAGAAGGAGCGGGCTACGCGGCGCTCTCCGGCTCCGGCGCTGCGGTCTTCGGCGCCTTTGACCAGCACGAAGCCGCGCGGCAGGCAGCAGAAGGGATGGCGGGGAACGGCCTGCGGGTGTGGTGGGGACGATAGGGTTACCTGCATCCCAATCGGTACAGCAGATTCCGCCCTCCGTATCTTCGCAAGCTCATCCTTGGCCTCTGAAGGCGTAGAGCAAAGCCATCCGGCGACGCATCGAAGTATCTAGATCATGATCAAACAGGTTCTGAAGCGTGTTCTTGGACCGCAGGCGATTGGCATGCTTGAGTACGTCCTGAAGCCGAGCCTCAAGGAGAGCTGGGGTGGTCCCTTCAATGGGCAGGCCTATCGGCAGCGCATCTATGCCGAGGTGATGGAACGCTTGCCGTTCAAGGCCATCGTGGAGACCGGCACTTTCCGGGGCACGACCACTGTGGTCTTTGCCGAGCAGGGCCTACCCGTGTATACCGTGGAGGCCAGCCCGCGCTTTCACGCCTATGCCCGGCTTCGCCTACGAAATGTGGATGAGCAGGTCCATCTCCATCAGGCAGACAGTCGCGTGTTCCTAGAACAACTGGCTCGCGACGACTCGATGCCGCACAGCGATGTCTTTTTCTATCTCGACGCGCACTGGGAGCAGGATCTTCCGCTGCGGGAAGAAGTCGAGATCATCTTCTCAAACTGGGAGCGCGCGGTCATTATGGTCGATGACTTCGAGGTGCCGGGCACGGCCTACACCTTCGACGATTACGGAGCCGACAAGGTGCTCAATCTGGGGTATCTGGAGCCTCTCGCGCATCTGAACCTGCAGGTCTATTTCCCTGCGGCTCCGGCCGAGGAGGAGACGGGTGCGCGTCGTGGTAGTGTGGTCCTGTGTAACGATTCGCAGGTGGCCCGGGTGCTCGATTCCCTCAGCACCCTTCGAGCGCACGCGCAGGAGCGGGTCGCTTAGGCCGGTGAAGTAATCTCCACCGGTGGCTTACGCGTCGACTTCCTGCTCCAGTTCGAGCGCTGCTGCGATGAGATCCTCCTTGAGCGAGGCGAGGTTCTCGTGTTGGTCTACGTAGCGGGCCATCGCGTCCTGGAGTGAGGTTTCGCGGCGGACGATGGTGCGGCGCTGCCGTTCTACCGGATCCACCAGCCGCTCGATCGCTGCGATGGTATCGGCTGGCCTCAGGGCGTCGCGGAGGGCGGCGGTGTCTACGAGAGAGAGTTGAGCTTCGTCCACGCGGTAGCGTACCCGAACCACGGCCTCCGTCAGGTCATGACGGCCGATCTCGCGGAGGATAGCAGTCGTGGGATCCTCGTGACCGCGCGCATCCACCTGGATCGGGATGAACGGGCGGGCAGGCGTCGGGACGAAGGTGTAGCTGGTCTGCTTTCCCTCGGGCGAGGGCTCGATCGTCACCAGCACGAAGCCTTTGTCGGCGTCGTGCTCCTTGAACGAGATACGCTCGATGGACGACGAGTACACGACGGGCGGGCCTTCGCCGCGCTCGAACGCGTCGCGGTTGCGGTCTTGGTACTTGTGGATGTGCCCGAGGGCTACGTAGTCGAGGCCCGGCTGCGCGAGTTGCCCGAGGGTGAACTTGGGCTCGTGCGCGATGAGGCTGGAGCGTTCCGAACCGCCCAACTCGGCGCCCTGCACGGAGAAGTGGCCCGCGAGGACAGCAGGCAGCGCTGGATCGAGGTCAGCCGCAGCCGTCCGCACGAAGTCGCTGTAGAGCGTTTCGATCAGTTCGCGGATGGCGTGCGCGTCCTTCTTGCGATGCTCCGCCTTCGAGAGCACCTTGGAGCGGATGGGCCAGGGGAGGGCGAGCAGTTGCAGCGGCCCCGCCTTCGTCTCGATCCGCCGCACCTCTGGGGTCACGAAGATGTGCACCTCGCCTTCGAGGTAGCTGAAAATGTCGACCGACGAGGCTTTGCCGTGGGAGACCGGATGGTCGTGGTTGCCCACGACCATCACGATGGGGATACCGGCGCGGGCGATGGGGGCGAGCGCTTCGGCGAAGAGCTTTTGCTGCGTCGGTGTGGGATCGGCCGTGCGGTAGGCGTCGCCGCAAAAGAGGAAGAGGTCGATGTCTTCCGCGAGGGCGTGCTCGATCATGAAATCGAAGCAGTGCCGGAAATCGAGCAGGCGGGTGTTGAGGCCGGTCTCGGGGTCTAGACGCCCGTGCGTCTCGTACCCGAGATGGATGTCGGCGCAGTGCAGCAGTTTCATAGGTGAGGTGGATTCGTGATTGGTGATCGGACGGAGGTTGAGGGCTCCAATCACTGATCGCCAATCACCTACCAGCCAATGCGGCCGGGGTCGTTGCCCCCCTGCTCGCGCTCGCGTTCCTCCCAGCGGCGCAGGAGGTCGCGCGCGGGCCGGTCGCTGGTGGCGTTCGGGTCGCCACGGCCTGCGCCGGGGCCGCTGCCCCCCTCGTAGCCCATACGGCGCGGCGGCTGGTAGTTCGGGGGCTCCTCGAAGCGGCGGTTGCGGTCGAGCTGAATGGCCGCCGGACCCTCGTTCTGGAGCTTCTCCAGGAACCCGCCCACAACGAACATGCCGGTGCGCGCGCCCTGGCCCCAGGCGCTCGAGCGGAACTGGATGCGGCGGTCGTTGAAGCCCACCCAGGCGCCCGCGACGAGGTCGGGGTGCAGGCCGATGAACCAGCCGTCGGCGCTCTCCTGCGTCGTGCCCGTCTTGCCCGCCAGTTCGATACCGCCGATGTCGAAGCGGCGGCGCAGGCTGCTGGCCGTACCGCCGCGCACTACGTCCTTGAGCACGTCCACAGTCGTGTACGCGGTGGAGGGCCCAAGCACCTCGCGCCCGGCCGGGTTGAACTCGGCGACGACGTTGCCGTAGCGGTCCTCGATGCGGCTCACGAAGGTCGGCTCGTGGAAGATGCCGTAGTCGGCGAGGGTGCTATAGGCGCTCACCATCTCCAGCAGCGTCACGTCGGTCACGCCGAGGCCGATAGAGTTCGGGATCGTCGGGTCGTCATCGGGATCGCCCGGCGTAAGGTCGAGCGGGCTGCGGACGCCGAGGCGCTGCGCGTAGCGGGCCACCTCGGCCGCGCCGACCATCCGCGTCACGCGGGCCGTCGGGACGTTGCGCGAGTTGGCGAGGCCGCTGCGTAGCGTGACGTAGCCCCCCGAAGAGCCGCCGCCTGCGTTCAGCGGGCGCCAGCCGTCCCACGTGAACGGCGAGTCGAGAACAAGGAAGTTGGGCGAGTAGCCGTTGTCGAAGGCCGCCGTGTAGGCGAAGGGCTTAAATGTGGAGCCCGGCTGGCGCCGCGCCAGTCCTACGTGGTCGTACTTGTCGGCGACGAAGTCGCGGCCTCCCACCCAGGCGCGGACCGTGCCGGTGTTCGGATCCATCACGAGCAGGCCCGCCTCGAGGCGCGTCTTGACTGTCTTGAGCGAGTCCATGAACGAGGCATCCTCGCGCAGTTGCGCGATGGCTTCGTCGGTGTCCACGCCGCGGTCCCGCAGCAGCGCAAATGACGCAGTGCCACGGATGTATTCGTTGACGATGCGCGTGTTGCGCTGCCACCACGTCCCGAAGCGGTTGTAGCCGTCCCGGGAGGCACGACGGAGGTAGGGGGCCGTGGTGCTGCCGAGGCCGAGCGCCGCCGGGCTTCCCCACTCCACGTCCACGACGGCTTGCAAGCCGTCCATCTGCTCCCGAAGCGCCTCCGTCGCGATGGCCTGCATTCGCGAGTCGATGGTGGTATAGAGCACGAGGCCGTCTTCGTACGGATCGTAGCCGTGGTCTTCGCACCACTCCTTGAACCACTGCCGGAGGAACTCGGCGAAGTGCGGCGCGAGGTTGTCCTCGTGCGAGTAGGGCTCGAAGTCGAGGGCGATGGCCTCGCCGCGGACCTGCTGGTAATAGCTCTCGTCGAGGAAGCCCTCGTTCACCATGTTGCGGAGGACGATGTTGCGCCGCGCCTGCGACGCCTCCGGGTTCCGGTTGGGGTCGTAGCGCGTGTTGGCGGCGAGCATCCCCACCAGCGTGGCGGCTTCCTCTGGGTTGAGCGCGCGTGCGGGCTTATTGAAGTAGGTCTCGGCAGCGGCCTCGATGCCGTACGCGTTGTAGCGGAAGGCCACCGTATTGAGGTAGGCCTCGATGATCTCGTCTTTGGTGTAGATGCGCTCGATGCGAACGGAGGTCAAGATCTCCTTGATCTTGCGGATCGGCGAGCGATCTCCAATCTCGAAGTTGATGTCCTCGTTGAAGAGGTTGCGCGCGAGCTGCATCGTAATCGTCGAGGCGCCCCGCACGCCCATGCCGGTCACGGCACCCAGCGCCACGGCCCCGAAGCCGCGCAGGTCTACACCCCAGTGGTCATAGAACCGCCGGTCCTCGGTGGCGATGAGGGCGTTGATGGCATGCGTCGAGATCGAGTCCAGCGGGACCCAGGTGCGGTTCTCGTTCTCGTAGTAGCGGGCCAGTTCCTCGCCGTCAGCGGTGTAGACGACAGTGGCCAGCAGGTTTTTGGGGTTCTCGACGACGGCCGTGGACGGGAGGTCCCGCGAGAGCCACAGGAGCCAGAGCAGCAGGAATGCCGCGAACACGCCGAGGCCGAAGCCGAGGCGGCGCAGCACGATCCACAGGCGTCGTTGGATCTCCTCTTCGTCGCTGGCCGGCGCAGGAGAGGAGGGCCTGTTGCCGTTGGGTTGAGCAGGAGGCGGGCCCACGGGCGCAGCCGTGCTGCCATCGCCTACGCTCTCGTGGCGGGCCTCAGGATCGCTGAAGTAGCGTTCCAGTTCGGCGTCGGAGTAGGTGCGGTCGTCCATACGGCAGGGCCTGGGGGGGAGGCGACGCGTTGGAATCAGAGAGAGAGAGAGGCCGGTCGGAGATCGGCCAGCGGCTCGGCACGGTCGCCGTGCCAGCGGTGCAGCGCGGGACCCTCGGCCGTGAGCGTGCCGAAGGTGCGATCGGCGAACCAGTAGCCAGGATTGAGATACGCGCCACCGGCCAGAGAGATGCAGGCGGCTTCGTGGCAATGCCCGAACACGACCAACTCCGCGTCGGTTTCCGTCAGGAGGATTTCCGCGCGATTCTGCAAGGTGGCGCTTGTCTGGGCACCCACCGCGCCGCCCGAGCCGAAGCGGCGGGCGAACCAGCGGGCGAAGGCATACCCGGCGTCGCCGGGCAGGCTCATGCGGTAGAGCCGGGCCATAAACGGACTGCGCAGCAGCAAACGAAGGCGAGCATGCAACGGGTTACGGATGGGCACCGCGTCCCCGTGGGCAATATAGGCGTGGTGCCCCTCCACCTCCTGCGTGAGCGTGTCACGGACGAGGCGCAGGCCGAGTTCGCGTTCGACGTAGTCGAGGTGCCATGGATCGCGGTTGCCGACGAGGTAGGTGATGGGCACACCCTGATCGGCCCAGCCGGCGAGGAGGCCAAGGAAGCGGATGGCCCCCTTGGGGACGAGGTGGCGGTATTCGAGATACTGATCGAAGACATCGCCGACGAGGTAGAGCGCGCCGCCCGTGTTTACGATCTCGTCCTCGTACGCACGGAGCAGCGCCACGAGGTCACGCTCAGCGGCGGCTTGCTCAGCGGGCGCACCGCGTCCCAGGTGAAGATCGGAGAGGAAGAGGGTCATGGGGGCACGGGACTCGGGGCTTCAACGTCGCCGAGTGCCGGATGTTATGATGAAGTGCGGGAGGGCGACGGAGCCTTCATGTATTATTCCGGGCCTCGGACGGGGTCGGAGGCTGCAACTTCGGCGTCGGGCGCCTCGTTCGACCTGCTCTTTGCCGTCCCCCTGATTTACCGTTTTCATTGTGGCTGATTCTGCCTACCGGCCCCCGACGGCGTTCTCGCTCATGCCGCCGGTGATCAAGAATCTCTTGATCCTCAACGCACTCCTCTGGCTGGCTGAAGTCACGTTTGCTGAGGTTCTGATCGAGTGGTTTGCCCTCTGGCCCTTTGGGACGCCGGATTTGGCACGCGGGCCCGGTGGTGCGCTCGTCGCCGTTCCGCAGTTCTACCCCTGGCAGCTCGTCACCAGCGCGTTTTTGCACAGCCCGAGCGGATTCGGCCACATTCTGTTCAACATGTTCGGGTTGTGGATGTTTGGGATGCGGATCGAGAATACCCTCGGCTCGCGTCGGTTCTTGTTCTTCTACCTCGCGTGTGTACTGGGCGCGAGCGCGCTGCAACTGCTCGTGATCTCGGCGCCGTTCCTGTTCGGCATCGGTACGCCGTCCATCGTGCCTACGCTCGGCGCCTCGGGCGGCGTGCTCGGCGTCTTGGCGGCCTTCGGTTTGCTCTTCCCGGATGAGCCGATCTACCTCTATTTTTTCGTGCCCATCCCGGCCAAGTGGCTCGTGCTCGGCATGGCCGCCCTCGATCTCTACGCAGGCGTGAGCGGTACCCAGGCGGGCGTGGCGAACTTCGCCCACATCGGGGGGTTGGTGACCGGCGCGCTGCTCATTCAGTTCTGGCGCGGGCGCTTTCCGTTCAGCGCCCGCCGCCGCTCGGCCTACTGACCGGCGCGCTCTTCGTGCGATCTTTAGGCTCCTGCCCATCTGCTTCCTGGCATGGCTGATCCGAATTCTCCCTCCGTCCGCTTCCGGCTGTGGCGCAATGCGCTGCCGCCTGCGCTGCGTCTGCTCCTGACCCTCAACATCGCGTTGTACGGGCTGTGGGTGGTGCTGATGGTGTTTCGGCTCGGCGAGGTGTTTCTCTGGCTGACGCTCAACCCGCTGCCGGGCGAGGTGCTGACGCATCCGTGGACCCCACTCACGTACACGTTCGCCAACCTCTACCCGAGTTTCTTCGGGCTCATCTCGTTCGCGTTCGCCATGCTCTGGCTGAACTGGATGGGACGCGATTACGAGGATCAGTTCGGGAGCCATCGCCTGTTTGGGCTCTACCTGCTCAGTGGCGTCTTCGGGGCGGCGGTAGGCATCGCGCTGGCGACCTGGGGCATTGGCCATGCCGTGTACTTCGGCGCGTGGGGGCCAGTGACGGCTGTGCTCTGCGCCCTCGCCACGCTCCAGCCCAACCGGGGCATCGGGCTCTTCCTGCTCGGCGTGATCCCGCTTAAATGGATCGCCATCGGCTTCGTCGTGCTCGACCTCGCCTTCGTGCAGGACCCGACGCACCTCGCAATGGCGCTCTTCGGGTTCGCCTTTGCCAAGGCACAGCAGGGTGATATCGACCTGGCGGCCTGGGCTCGTCCGCTCTTCACCGAGCAGCGCTCCGGGTACGCGGTCTACGACCCCGGTCCTTCGATGGGTGAGCGGATGAAAGGCTGGTTTACGCGCGACGACGACGACGACGACGCGGAACCGCCCCGCTCGCGCTCGGGACGCCGCAGCGCCTCGCGACGGACGGCGCAGCCGCGCACTGATTCTTCCAGCGAGGTGGACCGCATCCTCGACAAGATCCTCGAACACGGATTCGAATCGCTGACCGACGAAGAGAAGCGGGTGCTGGACGATGCCAGCCGCCGGTCCTAGCGCCTCGGTCCCGACGACGGCCCCGTCGGCAAAGCGGCGAGGGCATTGGCTTGGGCGCTGGCTGTGGCGCCTGTTTCTGCTCGTTGATGTGCCGTTGCTTCTCGCGGTGGCCTTCGGGCTGCTGGCCGCTTTTCTGCACCCGCGCTGGTTCTGGTGGGCCCAACTGCTCGCCATCCTGCTGCCCTACCTCGCCACCGTACTGGCGGTAGCGACCATAGGGCCGGTCTTCGCGCGACGGTGGGGCTGGCTGGTCCTCCATCTGGTCCTCCTCGGGAGCCTCGCGTGGCGCACGTTTCCGCCAGAGCGCTTTGCGACGGGCGCGGCACCCGGCGAGGACGATCTCGTGGTGATGAGCTTCAATGTCCCACAGTCGGGGCCGAGCGGCGAGGCCCTGGGCGATTCGATGGTGGCGCTCGTGGAAGCAACGCAGCCTCACGTCATCGGGATTCAGGAAGCGTGGGTGGAAGCGCCCGAGCGCAATCGTCCTGCGCGCCGCGCCGTCCATCTGCGCGCCGTGGCCGAGCGCGAGCCGTATTTTCTGGCCGTGCCCTCCATCCTGAGCAGCCGTATTGCCTGGAACCGCGGCCTGACGGGCGTGCCGCTGCTCGTGCGCGACGACGGCATCGAACTCATTGAGCAGACGGCCGTCCCCCTCGGCGAGGCCGACGACAGCGATGTCTCGATGGCCATCCGCACGCACTTCCGCTGGCAGGGGCGTGACGCGGTGCACTACAACTTGCACCTGCGCTCCTTCGGGGAGCGCAAGCCGTGGCAGGACAGCGGCAATATCCTGGCCGTTCGCACCTGGATACCATACCTGAAGCGCTACCGCACGGTCTTTCAAGATCGCGCGACGGAGGTGGAAGAACTGGTATCGCGGATTGACGCGGAGACGCTGCCGGTGCTCATCACCGGGGACTTCAACGAGACGGCGAACAATTGGACTTACCGGCAGCTTCGCGGCGACCGCACCGATGCCTTCCGGTTGGCCGGAGCGGGCCCCGGCAACACCTACCGCTCCGATAAGCCCTTCGTCCGCATCGATTTCATCCTCGTGGATGAGGCGTGGGACGTGACGGCGGCCGAGGTGCCCGTGGCCTTCTTCTCCGATCACCGGCCGGTCATCGCGCACTTGCGCTGGCGCGAGGACGCAGCGGGCGCACGAGAACGCAGCGAGGAGTAGCCCCGCGGCTATGTTAATTCGCCTTCACACAGCCTCCGTATGGCAACCCGCGGGAGGCTAGCGCGTGAGAGCGCGCGACGTACGGAACGGTTTCCGTGTTCACTCAGCCGTTGCCTCATGCCTCACCCGCACGCCTTCTCGCTTGAGTTCGCCAAGGCGACGTGTGCGCGGTCGGCGTGGCTAGCGCTCCTGACCCCGCTCGAATACGCGGCTGCCTAGCGGCTGCCTTCGCGAGCCTGGACCCGCCGATCTGTTGGAGATTGGCTGCATCTGACGACCGAACCATCCTGGGAGATGGATGGCCGAGCCGCATCGCTACCCCCTGACCTCTCTGCTGCTTTCCCTCATGGAACTCGACCTCCTCAATCTCCTTATTGTCCTCTTCGTCGCCTGGGGCGCCGGACTCCTCGCGAGTCGGCTCGGCTATCCTGCGGTGCTCGGTGAGTTGCTGGTGGGGATTCTGCTCGGGCCGCCCCTGTTAGGGCTGCTGCACGGAGGGGAAGCGCTGGCGGTCCTGGCCGAGGTCGGTCTGCTCCTGATGATGCTCTACATCGGCATGGAGATCGATCCGGCCGAGTTGGGGCGCGCTTCGAAAGGGGGCATTCTGGCCGCGCTAGGCGGCTTCATTACCCCGTTTGTGCTCTGTTACCTGCTCGTCGTCTACGGGGCCGGGCTGACGCCGCTGGCCGGTGTGTTCGTGGGCGTAGCCGCCGGGGTGACGAGCCTCGCCACGAAGTCGCGCATCCTCGTGGACCTGCAGCTGCTCGACACGCGGGTCGCGCACGTCATGATGGCCGGGGCGCTGATTGCCGACACGCTCGCGCTCGTGGTGTTTGCCGGCGTCATCGGGGTGGCAGAGGCCGGGACGATCAGTGCCACTGAACTCGTTATCGTGGCGGTGAAGGCGCTGGCCTACTTCGCCGTCGCGGCGGCGTTCGGCCTGAAGGTGCTGCCGGTCGTGATGCGCCGCATCGCGGACCTGAAAGCCGTGGGCGGTCCTGCGCTCTTCATGGCGCTCATGCTGGTGATGTTGCTCTACGCCGAGACAGCGCACCTCGTCGGGATGCACGGCATTCTGGGCGCGTTCCTCGCCGGGCTGTTCCTCCGCGAGTCGGTGCTCGGGCGCACGCTCTCGCAGGAACTGATGCACCGCGTCCGCGACGTCTCCATCGGCTTTCTCGCGCCGGTATTCTTCGTCACGGCAGGTTTCGCCGTCTCGCTCGATGTGTTCCGCACGGATCTCGCCCTGCTCATCGGGCTGGTCGGCCTCGCGACGCTCGGCAAGGTGATCGGGACGGCGCTGTTCTATCTGCCCACCGGCCACGGCTGGCGCGAGGGCACTGTGATCGGGTTCGGCATGAACGGGCGCGGGGCCGTCGAGATCATCGTGGCGCAGATCGCCCTTACGATGGGGCTGATCACGGCGGAGGTGTTTTCGATCCTCGTGGTCATGGCGATGGCGACGACGGCGCTGGTGCCCCTCACCCTGAAGTGGGGCGTGGCCTGGCTCCGGAAACGCGGGGAGTTGGCCCGCTC
>JABDIZ010000178.1 GCA_013003465.1 Rhodothermaceae bacterium | reverse complement strand
CGGCGGATCTCGCCGACCGCGTCCGCGCCACACTCGGGCTCGACTACCGCGTGCTCTCGGGCGAGGAAGAGGCGGCGATGACCTTCCGCGGCACCCTGGCGATGGTGCCTGGTCTCGATGCCGCCTGCGTGCTCGACATCGGCGGGGGCTCCACGGAAATCGTTGTGGGTGAGGCGAGCGCACCGCCGCACTACCGTATCAGTCTCGATGTCGGGAGTGTTCGGTTGACGGAGCGATTCTTTAGAAACCAGCCGCCCACTGCTGTCCAGATCGCCGCGGCGGAGCGCACGCTCGATGCGGTGCTCGGGATGGTGCCGCGCGAGCCTATCACCGAGGTGCCGCTCGTGGAGGGCGGAGGGACGGCCCGCGTCCTCGCTGCTCTCATCGGAGCAACCGCTCCCGTGCCGACGATTCCATACGCTACGGTTCGCGCATGGCGTGACCAACTGCTCGCGCTGACGCCTACGGAGGTGCGCGCGCTTCATCCATCCCTGCTGACCGGCCGCGAAGATGTGACGGCCGCCGCCGTGCTCCTGCTCGACACCGTCATGCAACGGTTCGGTTTCGATGCATTCATCGCGAGTGCGGGCGGGCTACGGCATGGGCTGGCGCTAGACGCGGCGGAGGCTTCGTGAAGGCGGAACCCCACCCTGCGACTGCCGTCTGCTGCCCTCTCGCTTCGTTTTCGAACTCATGGCTATCACTCCCGACGCTGTCCTTGCTGCCCTCGCTACCGTCGAGGAGCCCGATCTCAAGCGCGACCTCGTCACGCTCAACATGGTGCGTGATCTGAAGATCGACGGGCGCCAGGTGCGCTTTACGGTGGTGCTGACCACACCCGCGTGTCCGCTCAAAGACCTCATCCGGCAGCGCTGCAAGACGGCCATCCACCGCGACGTAGACCCGGATGCCGAAGTCATTGTGGACATGGACGCCAACGTGACCACACCGGGGCTCGACGCGACGCAGGGCGGGAGCCACGGCGTCAAAAACTTCATCGCCGTGGCGAGTGGCAAGGGTGGCGTGGGAAAGAGCACTATCGCCGCGAACCTCGCCGTGGCGCTGGCCCAAGAAGGCGCGGCCGTCGGCCTGATGGACGCCGACATCTACGGCCCGAGCGTGCCCACGATGTTCGGCGTGGCACCCGACGAGAAGCCGCGCGTCAACGAGGAGCGCAAGATCATCCCTATTGAGCGGCACGGGGTCAAGCTGCTCTCGATGGGCTTCCTCGTGGACGAGGCGAACGCCGTCGTCTGGCGCGGCCCGATGGTCTCGTCCGCTGTCCGCCAGTTCCTCAACGACGCCGATTGGGGTGACCTCGACTACCTCATCCTCGACCTCCCGCCCGGCACCGGTGACATCCAACTCACGCTCGTCCAGACCGTCCCCCTCACCGGCGCCGTCATCGTCTCGACGCCGCAGGAAGTGGCCCTCGCCGACGCGCGCAAGGGGGTGGCCATGTTCGGCAAGGTCAACGTGCCCGTGCTCGGCATCGTGGAGAACATGGCGTATTTCACCCCGCCCGACCTGCCCGACCGCAAGTACTACCTCTTCGGCGAGGCGGGGGCGAAGAAGCTGGCGCTCCAGCTCGACGTACCGCTGCTCGGGGAGGTGCCCATCGAGCAGGACCTCCGCGAGAGCGGCGATCTTGGGACGCCCATCGTGCTGCGTGCGCCGGAGAGTGCGAGTGCGAAGGCGCTCGTGGCTGCGGCCGAAGAAACGGCGCGCCAGGTGTCCATCCGCAACGCCGACGCCCCGGCGACGCAGCCCATCGAGATTTTGTATCGGTGACCCAGCCGGTTCACGAAATCCGCGAACGATTCCACCCGGACGGCGTTAAGTTGCCGTCGCCTAACCCAACGTGCTGTCATGGCCGACGTGCCACGTCCCAACCCCGCCGACCCGGTGCTCCGTCAGCGCATCGAGGAAACGCTCGACTCCATCCGCCCCTATCTCATGGCCGATGGGGGCTCGGTCCGTCTTCAGGATGTGACCGACGAGATGGTGGTCGAACTGGAG
>JABDIZ010000174.1 GCA_013003465.1 Rhodothermaceae bacterium | reverse complement strand
GGCTAACTCCGGGCCGCGCGCCGTTTCCCTAGGGACGCCAATCGTGTACCTTGGAAGCTCCATGGCCCGGTCCCCCGCCTTTATGTTCAAGCTGGCCACCCTCCTCGTCGCGCTCGCCTTTACGAGTGCAACGGGCATCGCTCTGCTACGCGCCCCCGTCCCGCTCTCCCCGGCCCCACCGGTCGAGCCGCTGGAGCGGCTCTGGCCCGGCACGACGGCCTGGAGTGCGCAGGTGCTCGATACACTCTCGCTGGAGACGAAAGTGGCGCAGCTCTTCGTCACCCACGCCAACGGCACACGTGAAGGCACGACCGGCGCTGAGTGGCGGCGCCTCACAGACCTCGTCGAGAACTTCCGGGTGGGTGGCGTGGTCTTTTTCCGAGGCGAGGCCACTACGCAGGCCCAAGCGATTCAGGCGCTGCAAGAACGCGCCCCAATCCCCCTGCTGGTGGCACAGGACATGGAGTTCGGCACCGGGATGCGCGTGGACGGCGGCACCTCGTTTCCCTGGCCGATGGCGCTCGGTGCCACGCGGAGCCCCGAGTTGGCCTATCGGATGGGTCGCGCCATCGCTGAGGAGGCGCGGGCCATGGGCGTCCACCAGAACTACGCGCCCGTCGCCGATATCAACAACAACGCGGCCAACCCCATCATCAACGTCCGCTCATTTGGGGAACGAGCAGGGCTGGTCAGTGCCCTCACGACGGCCACCCTGCGCGGTATGCAGGACGGCGGCCTCCTCGCCACGGTCAAGCACTTCCCCGGACACGGCGACACCGCCACCGACTCCCACAGCGACCTCCCGACGCTGCCCTTCTCGCGGCCCCGCCTCGACACGCTGGAACTGGAACCCTTCCGCGCAGCCGTGGACGCGGGCGTGATGAGCGTCATGACCGGGCATCTCTTCCTCCCTCAACTCGACCCCGAGCGCGCGGCCACGACCTCCCCGCGCATCATCACGGGCCTGCTGCGCGACGAACTCGGTTTCGATGGCCTCGTCATCACCGATGGGCTCGACATGCGGGGCGTGCGGCAAGGCCAGTCCATTGGCGAGGTCGCTGTGCGTGCCCTCGAAGCAGGCGCGGACCAACTCATCCTCACACGCGACGAGTACGAGGCCCGCGAGTCGGTCCTCGACGCCGTCCGGCAGGGCCGCTTGACCGAGGACCGCATCGACGCGTCGGTGGAGCGCATCCTGCGCGCCAAGGCGTGGGCTGGACTCGCCGACCCGCTCGCCGGACGGCCGATCCCCCCTGCTCTCCTACCCCCTGAGCAGCCTGAACTTCGCGATGCCGTCGCGGATTCGATCCGCGATGCCCGCGCCCTCCGCCGGGCACAGTTCGCCGAACTCGCTGCCCCCAGTGCGGAGCTGACCCGTCGCGCCGATGGACTCGCCCGCATCATCGCCCGCAACGCGGTAACCCTCGTTCAAGCGCCGGACGGCCCTGTGCCGTTCGTCGGGCCGGGAGCGCCGTCACGGTTCCTCACGCTGATTCTGGACGACAGCGAAAACGAGGCGACGGGCGAGGACTTCGCAGGGGCTGTTGCGGCCATGATTCCGCCGGGCGGCCGGGCCACGCACCGCCGCCTCGGCCTCGGCGACCGCGAATCGCTCTTCGACGAAGCCTTCGCCCAAGCGGCTACACACGAGATCATTCTCGCCGCCACCTTCGTCCGCGTCCGGTCGTGGAGCGGCGAGATCGAACTGCCTGCACGGCACAAGCGCTTCGTGGCACGCCTTATGGCGACGGGCAAACCCGTTGTGCTGCTCGCCTTCGGCAACCCGTACGTCCCTCTCGGCCTCCCAGAGCCCGCCGCGTTTCTGGCGACCTATAGCACGACACCCGCCTCGCAGCGTGCCGCCGGCGAGGCGCTCTTCGGCCAGATCGGTGTGACGGGGCGCCTGCCGGTCTCCATCCCCGGTCACTACCGCTTCGGTGAGGGCGCGCAGCTCGATCAGCAGGTGCTGCGGCTGGGCACCCCCGAAGAAGCAGGCCTCGCCCCCGAGGTCCTCACTCGCCTCGACGCCGTGATGGAGGATGCCCTGCGCGACCGCGCCTTCCCTGGCGCTGCGCTGGCCGTCGGACGTGGCGGCGTGCTCGTGCGCCTGCGGGGCTACGGCCACTTCACCTACGCGGGCGTGGATCGCGTGACTGCGCAAACGCCCTACGACCTGGCCTCGCTCACGAAAGTCATCGCCACGACCTCGGCCGCGATGAAACTGGTCGAAGAAGGCCATCTCGACCTCGACGCGCCCGTGGCGCGCTACCTCCCGGCGTTCGGGCAGCGGGGCAAGGAGCGCGTCACCATCCGACACCTGCTCGCGCACAGTGCCGGGCAGCGCGCCTTCTACCCATTCCACACGGATGACGTGGTCCCCGACCGCGAGGGTATCCTCGACTTCATCTATGCCGACTCGATCCGCTACCGCCCCGGTACCCGAACGGTCTACAGCGACTTCGACATGATCGTGCTCGGCGAAGTCATCGAGACCATCACGGGCGAGCCCCTCGACCGCTACGTAGACGAGACGATCTTTAGGCCCCTCGGGATGACGGCGACGGGGTTCCGCTCCACGGGCCGCCGCGACATTACCGTGGCGCCGACTGAGACGGACCGCCGCTTTCGGGGCCGCACCCTCCAGGGCGAGGTCCACGATGAAGCCGCTTGGCTCATGGGTGGCATCTCCGGCCACGCGGGGCTGTTTTCGACAGCGTCGGATCTCTCGCGCATGGCCTATGTGCTCGCAAACGGGGGCGAGGGCTACGGCGTCCGCTTGTTCGAGCGCGAGACGCTGGAGCAGTTCACCGAGCGCATCAGTTCGCGGGGGCGCTACCCGATGGCGCTCGGTTGGATGAGCTGGCGCCCTGCGTCGGAAGGCTCTTCCTCAGCAGGACGCCTGTTCGGGCCGAGCAGCTTTGGGCACACCGGCTTCACGGGCACCTCCATCTGGATCGACCCCGAGGAGGAACTGTTCGTCATCCTGCTTTCCAACCGTGTCCACCCGACCCGCCGCAATGGTCGCATCTCCCGCGTCCGCCCGGCCCTCGCCGATGGCGCGGCCGGATCCATTCGCACGGAAGCGGGGCACCCCGAACGCCTCCTCGGTTTCGGCACGCCACCCGACGACCTGATGCGTCCGTAACTCCCAAGCCATGCGTCTCGCCCTGTTTCTCCTGGCGATGCTCACCCTCGCGGCCTGCGGCCCTGACGAGCCGACGAACGCACAACCCGTCGCCAATTCTCCACGGACAGACGAGCCGTTGAGCACCGACACCGACAGCATCGTCGACCGACCCGATGACTCCACTGAGGAGCCTGTGCTGACAGACTCTGTAGACCCAACAGGAGACCCGGCGGATTTTGACGAGCGCCTCGTAGACACGCCCGCTGGAGGCTTCGCCGGGAGTTGCGACCTCCGGGCCAGCGAGATGATGTGCTATGCCTTCACGGGCTCTGGCTGGACCCTAGAGGCTGGACAGACCGAGTGCGCAGCGGGCACCTTCGAGGCGCAGGCCTGCCCCACGGCCGATCGTATCGGCGAGTGCGTGTACCAACCGGGCGGCGACGCGGCCCGCGAGATCACCTACACCTTCTACGCGCCCATGGACCCGCTCATCGCCGAAGGGGTCTGCCGGGGAACGTTCCGGCGCTTGTAGCCTGTTCGCCCCGAGGCCATACCCCGCTCGCCCACAGCGCCCAGGCGATCAGGACGGCCTGAAGCGGAAGCCGAAGCCACAACAGAAGCTGCTCGGCTCCCTCCGCAGGCACACCATCGAACCCGAGTCCGGCCAGCGCCATGTGCAGGTTGGCCGGAACAACGGCGATGAGCAGCACTGCGAGCCCGATCCCTGCCCAATGCCGAACCGGGGCGGAAAGCAGCACGCCGAGTCCACCGAGGATCTCCGCCACGCCGCTCACAAGAACGAGCGCGCGGTGCGCCGGGAGATACGGCGGCATGATGGCGACATACCCGTCGGTGTTGGTGAAATGCAGGAGGCCTGCCCCGATGAACAGCACGCCCAGCATCCACCGGGCGAGGCGTCGGGTCCGAGGCTCGGGCGCGGGGTTCATCAGAAACGCAGGCAGAGGGGTGAATACTTGCGCGATGCGGTACGTACAAGCGCTCTCTGCTTGTCACGCCGCACCGGAGGTCCCCCTTCAACCCCATGCGTTCGTCACTGTTCGGGCGACTGCTCGCCCTCTTCCTCCTTGTCCCTACGGCTGAGCTGATCCTGCTGATCTGGATCGGCGAACGCGTCGGGTTCTGGCCGACGGTGGGCCTGATTGCCCTCACAGCACTCGTGGGCTCGTGGCTGGCACGCCGCGAGGGCGTAGCCGCCCTCCGCCGTTTTCAGGAACGCGTGGCGACGGGCCAACTCCCCGGCCGCGAGCTTACCGATGGACTCATCATTCTGGTCGCGGGCGCGCTGCTGCTCACGCCCGGCATGCTCACCGATGTGGTGGGGCTGCTAGGCCTGCTGCCGCCGTCACGGGCTTGGATCCGCGGGCGCCTGCAAGCACGGTTTCAACAGAACCTCGCCCGCGGGAGCGCAACCATGTTCGTCATGCGCGGCTCGACCGCCTCGCCCACGTCAGAGGAATCAGTGGAGGACCCCATCATTCTCGATGCCACCATTCTCAACGAGGACTCGGATCTGTCCTAGCGGATGAGCAGCATGGATCGGCTGCGGGCTATCCCCTCGGCGGTCAGGCGTGCAACGTAGAGTCCGCTCGGCAATCCTAAAGGCTCGAAGACGGCGGCATAGCGACCTGCCGGGTGCTCCCCTTGCCTGAGCACCGCGACTTCACGGCCAAGTACATCATACACGACGAGCGAGATGACGGCCGATTCGGCCAGGGTGAACGCAAGCGTCGTCGTCGTGCGGAATGGATTGGGCGTGTTGGCCACCAACGCAACGCTATCGTCGTTCGGGGTGTCGAGTTCGCGGCTTACCGGCGTTCCAACAGCGAATTCGGCCACGAGGAGGTTCATCTCCAAGTTCTCGTCGGCCAGCGGGATGATGCGTGAGGGGTCCGGCCAGAAGCCATCCGCACCGGTCCCAACTTCAGGGGTGTAGGAGAGAATCTTGGGCTTGGTTGTCTGTTCGCCGTACATCCAGTCGTCGGAGTCGCCGTTGACGGGATAGAGGATGTCCGGCCCTGTACCATAGGTGTAGCCGTTGAGGGCAGTCAACGACTGGGCTTGCGTGACGAAGGTGAGCGAGTCTGGGGTGTACGCCTCGTCTTCGTACCCCCACGGGTACAACAGCAGGTTGCTGTACGTGTGGTAGTTGAGCGCGATTTCAACGCGGCGCCCACCCTCCAAAAAGTCGCGGAGCGCCGTCGTCTCGGGCTCTGAAAAGGGACCCTCCCCCCGATAAGTCGCGGACGCTGGATTGGATGATGAGCCAGCCTCATCGTAGCCCCACAGATAGCCATAGTTGCGGTTGAGGTCCACGCCGCAGGCGCCCTCGTTGGCAAGGGTACAACACACGCCTCCGTCTTCGTTCACGCGGCAATTCTTCCGCCAGCCGGGGTATTGTCCGGCCCCCACAAGCACTTCGTTGTAGGCGTAGCCATCGGGGTTGAGCACCGGCACGAAAAACAGACGACGGCTCTCCACCAGATCGGTGACCTCGGGATTGGTACCGTACTGTTCGAGGAGGTACCACATGAAGTAGAGCACCGTCGCCATGCCCTGCGGTTCGCGCGCGTGATGGGTGGCGGTATAGAGCGCTTCGGGCTCGCCCTCCTCCACACCGGGGCTGTCCGAGATTTCGACCATCCAGACATCACGTCCCTCCAGGGTCTGGCCGAGCGAGGTTCGCGCTGAAATCAGGTCTGGGTACAGCGTCCGCATGGAGTCCAGCGCAGCAACGACCTCGTCGAAGGAAGGGTACCCAAGCACGGATCCGAAGACGGAGTGCTCGATTCGGCTCCCTGCTCGCGCCGCTGACTGTTGCGCAGCCGTGAACGGCGGACGTGCAGCCAGCACCACGGCGAGATCAGCCGTTAGCACCTCAACGCGCACGCCGGCGCGACGGACCGCCGCTAGTTCGCGCGCCGACAGCACCGCGCGATAGACGAGCCCTTCGTCGGTGATCTCGGGGGCAAGATGATCGAGGCCGAGCGCCGCAAGAGCCTCTCGCGAGGACGGATGCAGCAGCACGTCGCTGTGCTGAACAGGCTGAGCGGCCACGACCGTAGCAAGGCAGAGAAGGGAACCGAGGAGAAGAAAACGCGGCATAGCCTGTAGGTTGGGGCACGCCGAAGGTACACGTGAAGACGGCCGGAAGAGCATGTGGTCTCCGAACAGCACTCCGCCCACCTCGTTCGCCCGGCAGTCTGCCTGGTCTCCTCTGTGCCGACCCTCGCCCTGCCCCGTCGTCTCCCACTCGGCCTCGTCTACATCGCCGGGAGTGCGCTCTTCTTCAGCCTGATGAGCCTGTGCGTCAAGCTCGTCGGCGCGCGCGTCCCGACGATGGAAGTGGTATTCGTCCGCTCCGTTCTGATGACCGCAGCGACCTGGGGACTCCTCCGGCGTGAAGGCCGCTCCGCGCTCGGCGTGGATCGGCCGCTGCTTTTCGCCCGCGGAGCGATCGGCGTGGCGGCGCTGAGTCTGTTCTACTTCGCGCTCTCGCGCATGCCGCTCGGCGACGCGACGGCCATCTTCTACATGACGCCGATCTGGACGGCGCTTATTGCGGTCGTGGTGCTGAAGGAACGCACGGCCCGGCTCGTGTTCGCGGGCATGGCCGTGAGCCTGGTGGGCGTCGCCCTGATCGGCAAGCCCACGTTTCTCTTCGGCGGTGCGGCCGGGGCGCTCGCTCCCCTCGCCGTGGCGGCGGTCTTCACGGCGTCGGTGCTGTCGGGCAGCGTCTACGTGCTCGTCCGCAAACTGCGCGTCACCGATGCACCGCTCGTGATCATCTTCTGGCTCTCGGCGGTCGGCATCGTGGGCGCCGCGCCCTTCGCTCTTGGCGGCTGGGTCCTCCCGACGCCCGTCGAGTGGCTCTACCTCCTCGGTGTGGGCGTGACGACGCTGATCGCTCAGATTTTCCTGACGAAGGGGTTGCACCTCGAACAGGCAGGCCGCGCCATGTCTATCGGCTACCTGCAAGTCGTGTTCGCGTTCGTGTGGGGCGCGCTGGTCTTCGGGACGCTCCCCGATTGGTGGAGTTTGATGGGGGCGGTCGCCATTGTGGGCAGTGTGCTGCTGATCGCCCGACAACGACGCGTATGACGCCATGGGCTCTCTCGCACACGACGCACCTCCTCAAAGCGAGGCCGCTGAACACAAACGCGGAGGCCCCCTTTCGGAAACCCCCGCGCTGTGGTGGATGCTGCGCGATGGTTCAGCGCACGAGCATCAGGCGCCCGGTCAGGACCGTCTCGCCGGTTCGCAGGCGGTACACATAGACCCCGCTCGGCAGAGCCGCCGCATCCAAGCGAGCCTCGTGCGTCCCCGCCTCCCATGTGCCGCTTGCCAGCACGGCCACCCGCTGACCGAGCAGGTTGTAGACCGCCAACTCCACCGCGCCCGATTCCGCGAGCGCATACCGCACGGTCGCCGCCTGCGTGAACGGGTTCGGGTAGGCCCCCAGCAGCGCGGTCACCTCCGGCACCTCACCCCCGCCGAGCGAGGCCCCCGGCGCCTCGGCCGAGGCCGCTCCGCTCTCGATGGTGATCGAGGCGAGGTTGGAGCAGTCCCCCGAGTCGGTCTCGCACACCTGGTAGTCGAACGTCCCGCTCACGGCGCCCAGCCGATCTGCAAAGGCGCCATCGTCGGCCGTCGAGCGCACCAACGCACCGTTGCGGAACACATCGACGCTGCCGCCATCGGCCGGGCTCCACGTGAGGTCGCCTGTCCACCGGCTGCCCTGCTGAATCGCGGTGGCCGTCAGCACGATATCGCCGCCGCCCCCGCCGCCGGTGACCGTCACCACCTGCGAGGCCGAGTAGGCCGTCCGCGCATCGTCGTTGACGGTGAGCATCACCGTGTAGGAGCCCTCGGCCGGGAAGGTGTGCGCGGGATTCTGCACGCGCGAGAGGCTGCTGCCATCGCCGAAGTCCCACGCCCAGCGCACGAAGGTGGCGCCGCTGCTCTGGTCGGTGAAGTCGCAGGCCAGGTCGGTGCAGGAGTAGGAGAAGGCGGCCATGGGGCCGGAGCCGTCGGTCACGGTCACGTTCTGGGCGGCCGTGTCGGAGGCCCCGCCGTCGTCGGTCACCATGAGCGCGACGGCGTAGGTGCCGGGGGCGGCGAAGGTGTGGGCGGGGTTCTGGGCCGAGGAGGTGCCCCCGTCGTCGAAGTCCCAGTCCCAGGCGACGACCGCGCCATCGGGGTCGGCGGAGGAGTCGGCGAAGGCGCAGGCGAGGCCGGTGCAGGAGAAGGTGAAGCCGGCGTTGGGCGGGGTGTTGCCGCCGCCTCCGATGTCGAGGGCATCCCAGAACGCCGAGTTGAAGGTGCTCGTGCCGCTGTTGTTGCCGCCTCCGGAGGTGGAGCAGCCGCCATGCGTGTGCACGCCAACGGCGTTCCCCGTAGCTTCGTCGATGACTGGGCTTCCCGAGTTGCCACCTTCCGTATCGGTCTGGTAGTTCATCGTCGTGCCTGAGGAGCCGACATTGGGGCCGGTATGCGTTTGCTGCGTCTGGTTGTCGCTACCGCTGTCTACGCCGTATCCGGTAATGCGGATGGTCGCCGGACCAAGATCCTGCACCACGTTGAACGAAGCGCCCTGCGCCTCAATCGGCGAGAGACCGGTCTGCGTGTTGTCGAAGACCTCAAACACACCCCAATCGTTGCCTACTCCGCCGTTGACGGACTCAATGCTGCCGATATCGACGGTGTACTGATCCTCCGGCCCGGGGTGCTGCAGGGTCCCGTTGGATAGCGAGAGCGGCACGTTGAACTCCACGACGTCTACCAGAAACGTCGAACTGAGGCAGTGCCCGGCACTCACGAAGCGTCCATCGGCGATGATCCAAGCCGTGCATCCGATGTCCAGCAAGCGGCCCACGGCTGGATCGTTCGAACTCGTTCGGTCGTCCACTGGGCCACACTGCGACTCCGGCACGCCGTGCTCGCCTACGACCACTTGATCCATGCGGACCCGCACGCTTTCATCGCCGGGAGCCACGTAGAGTTCGATTTCGATCGCGTCGCCGTTGAAATAGGCACTCGTGTGTTGCCATTGATCAAGGGCGACTGCATCAAGGCGCTGCCGGGCGCCATCTTGCCGAGAGGTGAGAACGAGGTAGCTGCCCTGGTCCAGCACCACCTCGCTGAACGTCAGGCGAAGCCAGGGCGCTCCGGGGATTTCCACCACGTCGTAGTATGCCCGGTAGGTGGTCGCGTCCGGCCCTACACGGCTCGCGTGCGTACCGGAGTCGAGGGTGTAGCGTTGCAGTTGGTAATTCAGTGGCGCGGTCTGGGCCATCACGGTGGCCGATAAGCCAAGTAGGATGGCCAGACTCAGCGCCACAGTCAGGTGGCGTACAAAGGTGCGCATAATTTGCCTCTAGCGTGGACGCGGGAAGGATGACGTGCTCATCTTTGCCCAAGCGTGGCGGACGGCAAATCGAGAGACTATCGTCTTTATTATCCGAACGATACGCGCCAAGCCACCTATGGATCAAGCCCCTGCCACCTCGCCTCTCCACCGGGCATCGAGGCGTGAGCACAACCTGCACAGGGCACAGAGAGCCCCCTGACGAGGCCCTCCTTCCGGTCCCGGCTATACGTCGAGCTCTTCCACGTCGGCGGCGCGGTTCATGATGAAGTCGAAGCGCGCCGAGGCGTCTTTACCCATCAGGTCCGAGATCGTCATCTCCGTCGCGATGAGGGCATCGTCCGGGATCGTGACGCGCAGCAGGCGGCGCTTCTTCGGATCGAGCGTGGTCTCCTTGAGCGTGGCGGGCATCATCTCGCCGAGCCCTTTGAATCGCTGCACCTCGATGTTCGCTCGCGGGCTCTTCTTCTTGATCTGCCGCTCGATCTTCTCACGGTCGGCCTCATCCAGCGCCCACCACGTTTCCTTGAGGGCATCGAGACGGAAGAGCGGCGGCTGGGCTAAGTAGACGTGCCCGCCATCGATGAGCGGCCGGAGGTAGCGGTAGAAGAACGTCAGCAGGAGCGTGGCGATGTGGTGCCCGTCGGAGTCGGCGTCCATCATCAGGATGATGGTGTGGTAGCGCAGCTTGCTCACGTCAAGGTCCTCGCCGAGGCCGCAGCCGAGCGCGTCCACAATGTTCGAGAGCTCCTTGTTGTCGAGCACCTTGCGCTTGCCCGCCTGCTCCGCGTTGAGCACCTTGCCGCGAAGCGGGAGGATAGCCTGCGTTTTCCGGTCGCGCCCCTGCTTGGCCGAGCCGCCCGCCGAGTCGCCCTCAACGATGAACAGTTCGCTCTCGGCGGGGTCGGTAGAGGAACAGTCGGCGAGCTTGCCGGGGAGATTGAGGCGGTGGCTGACGGCGCTCTTGCGGCGCACCTGCTGCACGGCCGCACGGCTGGCCTGCCGGGCCTTGGCCGCCTGGATGATGCGCGCCACGATCGCCTCGGCGACCGTCGGGTGCGCGTTCAAGTAATGCTCGAATTCAACGCGGAAAACGCCGCTCACGAAGGAGCGCATCTCCGGGTTGTTGAGCTTCTCCTTGGTCTGCCCCTGGAACTGCGGGTCGGTGTGGTAGAGGTTGACCACGGCGACGAGCCCCTCGCGGATGTCGTCGGCCGTGAGCTCGAGCTTCTTCTGCCCAATCGCGTGCGTCTCGATGTAGTTGCGGAGCGCCCGCGTGACGCCGTCCTTGAGGCCTTGCTCGTGCGTCCCGCCGTCGCGAGTGGGGATGCCGTTGACGAACGAGACGAGCTTTTCTTTGGGCGCCTCAGTCCAGACGAAGACGACTTCGGCGCGGGCGCCGTCCTCAAGGTGCTCCTGCCGCACGAGAAACGGATCGTCGTGCACGCGCCGTGTGCCGAGTTCAGTGATCAGATGGTCGAGATACTCGACGATCCCGCCCTCGTGGTGGAACTCGACGCGCTCGCCCTTCGCCTCGTCCTTGAAGACGATTTTGAGGTCGCCGTTGAGGTAGGTCTTGACCTCCAGGTTTTCTTTGATCGTCTCGGCGTCGAGATCGGTCCGGTCGAAGATTTCCGCGTCCGGCGTGAAGGTGATGGTCGTGCCCGTGCCGCGGACGTTCTTGCGAACGGTTTTGAGCTTGGTGACGGGCACGCCGCGCGCGTAGCGCTGCTCGTAGAGTTTGCCGTCGCGCTTGACCTGCGCCACCAGTTCCTCGGAGAGCGCGTTGACGACCGACGAGCCGACGCCATGCAGCCCGCCGCTCGTGATATAGCTCGACCCGTCGAACTTGCCGCCCGCGTGCAGAGTCGTCAGGATGACCTCCAGCGTGGGAATCTTCTTGGTCGGATGCTTATCCACGGGGATGCCGCGCCCGTTGTCGCTCACCGAGACCGTGCGACCGTCCTTGTGGAGCGTCACGTCGATCTGCGTGGCATAGCCATTGGTGGCCTCGTCCACGGCATTGTCGACGACCTCCCAGACGAGGTGATGGAGGCCGCTCTTGCCCGTCCCGCCGATGTACATGCCGGGGCGTTTGCGGACGGGCTCGAGCCCTTCAAGGACCTGGATGGAGGCGCCGGTATACGTCTGTGCTGCTGCCATGTCGGAGGGGTGTCTCGCGCGTCAGTTGCTTCCGTTCAAATGAATTTCGACGGGCTCCGGGCGGGCGCTCTTGAGGGTGCCGCGCTGGATGATGGTCCGCCCCTTCCCGCCGCGGTTCGTGACCTCGAACTTGGTCGTGCGGACGATTTCCTTACGCCCCCGGCTTGTCTCCACTTCGAGGCCGTCGCGGGCGGCTGTAGTGATCGCCATGCCAAGAACGCGGTCGCCGGAGCCCTGGAGGCGCATGGCGATGACGCCCTTGGCGGCGCTCTTGAATACGGGGATCTGCTCGACCGGGAAGACGAGGCCACGCCCTCCCTTTGAGGCGAGGCAGGCGTTTTCATCACCCGCGGCAAGTTCGGCGGCCACAACGGCCTGGCCCTTCGCGACGCGCATGTACGTCCGCCCGTTCTTGTTGGAGGGTTCGCTGAACAAGTCGAGCGTCATACGCACGGCGAGGCCGTCGGAGGACACGCCCACCACGAAGGGGCCAATGAGCGAGCCTTCGGCCGGGGCGCCGTCCCCTGCAAACAACTCAGGATCAGCCGAGGCAGGAATGGGGTCGGGCAGGATGCGCTCGTCGAGGGCTACCACGCCGACGACGTGCTCCTTGTCCGAGAAGTCGAACAGCTTCTGGATGGGATCGCCATGGCCGGTAGTCGAGGGCAAGTCGTCCACGCGGAGCGTGTAGGCCTTGCCTGCGCTCGTGAAGAAGGCCATCGTCGCCCGGGTGCTCGTGGCGATGGCGAAGGCTACTTCATCGCCCTCGCGGACGCGGATGGCGTCGAGCGTGGTGTAGGAGCGCTGGCGCTTCACCCACCCGTCGCGCGTGACAATGGCGTACACGTCCTCCTTGACAATGTAGGCCTCGGCGCTGTATTCGAGCACTTCATCGGGGCCGGTGATCGTCGTACGGCGATCGTCGGCGTAGCGCTTCTTGAGGGCGCGCAGTTCTTTTTTGATGAGTGACCAGCGCGCGGCGTCATCGGCGAGGAGGGCGCGGAGGGCAGCGGCCTGGGTCTCTTTTTCGGCCAGTTCCTTGAGGATGGCGTCGATCTCCATCCGCGCGAGGCGGTAGAGCTTGATCTCCAGGATGGCATCGGCCTGCAACTCGTCGATGCGGAAGCGGTGGCGGAGGCGCTGGCTGGCATCGGCCTTGTCCTTTGAGGCGCGGATGAGCTTGATGGCCTCATCAAGCGCGTCGAAGACAATGGCGAAGCCGTGCAGGATGTGGATGCGCTTCTCGAGGACCTCCAGTTCGTGCTGGAGGCGGCGCACGACCGTCTCCATCCGGAAGTCGAGGAAGGCCTGGAGCGCAGTGCGCAAGTCCACCTTCTGCGGCGCGGCGACCTCCGGGTTGTGCGTCGGGACGAGGCACGTCAGGTTGACGTGGAAGCGCGTCTGGAGCGGCGTATGCTTGAAGAGATAGGCCATCGCCGCGGCCGGATCCGAGCCACGCTTGAGTTCGAGCACGATGCGCACGTCCTCCGTACTCTCGTCACGAATGTCGACGAGTTGCGGGACTTTCCCGAGGCGGATGTGGTCGGCGATCTTCTCGATCAGATCGCCCTTGGTCATCGCGTAGGGGATGCTCGTGAGCACAATGGCTTTCTTGCCTTCGAGGGTGTACGTGCCGCGCAAATCGACCGGCCCCTCTCCTTTCTCGTAGATGGCGCGCAGTTCGTCGGGCGTGTTGAGGATGGTGCCGCCCGTCGGGAAGTCAGGGCCCTGGACATGCTTGAGGAGCGTCTCCATGCGCGCGTTCGGCGAGCCGATCAGCGCGATGCACGCATCCACGATCTCGCCAAGGTTATGCGGTGGGATGTTGGTCGCCATGCCCACGGCGATGCCGCTCGCGCCGTTGATGAGCAGGTTGGGCAGCGGCGCGGGCAGCACAACGGGCTCAAAGAGTTGGCCGTCGTAGGTCGGACGAAAGTGGACCGTGTTCTTCTTGATCTCTGAAAGCAACTCCGCGCCAAGCGGCCGAAGGCGCGCCTCGGTGTAGCGCATCGCCGCAGGGCTGTCGCCGTCAAGCGAGCCGAAGTTGCCCTGGCCGTCCACGAGCGGCGCGCGAAGCGCCCACGGCTGCGCCATGCGCACCATCGCGTCGTAGATGGCCGTGTCGCCGTGCGGGTGGTACTTGCCCATCACCTCGCCTACGATGGTGGCGCTCTTGCGGTGCCGCGCCTCCGGCGTCAGCCGGAGCCCGGTGTACATGGCGTAGAGGATGCGCCGCTGCACCGGCTTGAGGCCGTCGCGGATGTCGGGCAACGCGCGGCTGGTGATGACCGAGAGGGCGTAGTTGAGGTAGCGCTCTTGGGCCGTCTCGTGAAGAGGGATCGTCTCGACGATTTTCATCTGCAATAACGGTATTGGTAGCCCGGTGGGCTCATGCGTCCTGCAATGTAAAGCCGTGTGGTGTCAATCCGTGTCACACGCGGCTCGTTGTGGATAACGGGCTTCGACGGCTCGACTTAGCCCGCCGTGCGCGCCTCGGCCGTTGCATCGAGGGACAGCGCGTGCGCACACAACGCGGCTTCGTCCGGGTCGTTCGTCGCTACCACCACCAGCTTGTCGGGCAGCGCGATGATCTCCTCCACGAGCGCTCGACCGGCCGCGTCAAGCGTGGCTGCAGGCTCGTCGAGCAGGAGCAACGGCGGATCGTGCAGGAGCGCCGCCGCGATGCGGAGCCGCTGCCGCATGCCCGTCGAGAACGTCCCCAGCAGGTCTTCGGTGCGCTTCGCCAACCCGACGCGGTCCAGCACGTCATGAATCCGGGCCTCGGCCCCTGAAAGGCGACGCGCTTTGGCGAGAAACAGCAGGTTCTCACGCGCGGAGAACGGATCGTAGAGCTGGAGGTACGGTGCCACGAAGCCGACGTGCAGCGGGCGCTCCTCCTCCGCCACAGCCTCACCCTCCACGACCAACTGCACTGCACCGGCGACCGGCGTCAGCACACCGGCGAGCACCTTGAGCAGCGTGGATTTCCCGGAACCGTTCGCACCAGTGATCGCCAGTGATTCGCCGGGCTGTACGGTCAGTGCCAGCTCCCGGAACAGCACACGCCGCCCGAAGCGCATGGCGAGGCCATCGGCAGTGAGGTGCGTAGCGGGCGGGGACATGGAACGCGGGTGAATCGCCTGGAAACTACCGCGACGGGTTTGCTTGTGACAGAACCGAGGCCGTTCCCTACCGTATCTCCTGCTCATGTGCTCCCGTCTTCTACTCCTCCTCCTCTTGCTCTGTGCGGGCACCGCTGCACACGCGCAGACCGCCCAGGCCACGCTGCGCCCGATGGGCAGCAGTGGCGTCACGGGAACGGTTCAGTTCACCGCCTTCGAAGCCGGTACGCGCGTCGTCGCGCTGGTGCGCGGCCTCGGCCCTGGCTACCATGGCCTGCACGTCCACACCGGGCCGGACTGCTCCGCGCCCAGCCTGATCCACGGCGACGACCAAGCCCTCCACGGCAGCCCGCACAACCGGCCGCCCTACCGCCGCGCGGGAGACCTCGGCAACCTCTACGCCCGCGACGGGATGGCGCGTTACGACCACATCGATCCGGTGCTCCGGCTCGACGGGCCGCTCGCGGCGGTCGGCCGCGTCGTCGTCGTCCATGCTAAGCGGGACGACCTCAATACCCAACCGGACGGCAACGCGGGCGAGGTGATCGCGTGCGGCGTCCTCGAAGCCACGTCGCTCTAGCCGATGCTCCGACCTGTTTCCTGGCCTACGCTGCTCCTGCTCGCCGCGCTCGTCGCGGTGAGCAACGGCTGTGCGCCCGAAGGCGAGACCACGACAGCCGCATCGAGCACGGGCCCGGCATCGGCCGATCTAGCCCCGTTCGATTCGCTCGACGCCACGCTGCGCCGCACGCGTGCCCGCTTCGAGCGGCTGTTGCCACCGACTTCAGAGGAGGAGAATGCGCTCCGCCGACCGCGCACGCCGCGCTACGCGGCGCACCTGGAAGCCGCCGCGGCCTTCGGTGTGGAGCCCGTGGAGGGTGAGGCTGCCATCCGGCAGCACCTTGCGAGCGGCGCGCTCGTGCCATTGGGCGAAACCGAGTTCTACACGGTCCGCATTCTGGAGCACTCGGCGCCCTTCGTCACACCTGCCCTCAAAGCCCAACTCGACGAACTCGGCCGACGCTTCCGGGACGAACTCGACGCGCGCGGCCTGCCCCGCTACCGCTTCACCATCTCGTCTGGCCTGCGCACGGCTGAGTTGCAGGCCGACCTGCGGCAGAGCAACCGCAACGCCGCCTCGGGCGCGTCGAGCCACGAGTACGGCGTGAGCGTGGACATCGTGAACTTCCGCTACGCCTACTCGCCGCGTCCCGAGGACTACCTGAACCTGGACGACGCGCCGATGGTCGGGCGCCTCAACGCCGTCCTGGAGGAAACGTACCGCGCCTACGGTGGGCTCTACTGGGACCACCTCTTCGGGATCATGACGCGCCTCCTCCGCGAGATGCAGCGCGACGGCGACCTGTTCGTCCTCCTCGAAGCCGAGCAGCCCGTCTTCCACATCACCATCCGGCGATGAGCGAGGCGCGCTCCGACGAGACGCTGCTCTACGGCCACGATTCCAGCGAGCGGATCGTGGCGCTGCATCCAGTGAACGGACGCGGCGAGCGGATGCGCCTCTACCGCCGCACGCCCGACGACCGCGTGGAGACGGAGGACGTGCCGGTCCATCCGTTCTTTTTCCTGTCGGAGGTGGCGCTGCTCCAGGGCTTTCCGCGCGACCGTTTCCAGTATCAGGAACTCGACGGCGAGGGCTTCTTTCGTTTCCTCATTGTCTTCGATGACCGAAGCGCGTACTGGGACGCCGTGCGCCACGTCGAGCGCGCGACCGGAACGGAGAAGCGGCGACCCGATGAGATCTACTTCGTCGGCGGGCCGGAGCAGCAGTACCTGATGCAGAGCGGCCGGACGCTCTTCAAGGGTATGGAGTTGGCCGACGTGCACCGCCTCCAACTCGACATCGAGGTGGCCTCGTTCGACGGCTTTCCGGATGCGACCAATCCGGACCACGCCGTCATCATCGTCTCGCTCTCGGACAACCGGGGCTGGAGCCGCGTGCTAGACGCGCGCGCGATCTCGGAAAAGACGCTGCTCCAGGAAATGATCCGCGTCATCTCGGAGCGCGACCCCGACGTGATCGAAGGGCACAATCTGGTCGGCTTCGACCTCCCGTACCTGATGGAGCGCTGCCGCCGCCACGGCGTCCCGTTCGCCCTCGGTCGCGACGGCTCGGTGCCCCGCACGTTCCCCGCGTCCATGCGTTTCGCCGAGCGCTCGGTGGACTTCGACGCCGTGGAGATCGCCGGGCGGCACGTCATCGACACGCTCTTTCAGGTGATGAGCTTCGACGTGTTCAAGCGCGACCTCCCGAACTACACGCTCAAGGGCGCCGCGCAGTACTTCGGCTTCGCCCCGGAGGGCCGCACGTACGTCGCGGGCGACCAGATCGCGCAGGTCTGGCAAGACGATCCCGAGCGGCTGCTGGCCTATGCGCTTGACGATGTGATCGAGACGGAGCGTCTTGCGCGGCACCTCTCCGGCTCGTCGTTCTACCTCACGCAGATGGTGCCGATGCCCTACGGGCACGCGGCGCGTACCGGTCCGGCGGCCAAGATCGAGAGCCTGTTCGTGCGCGCCTACCTCCACGCGCGCCACAGCCTCCCGCGCGCTGCGTGGGGCTCGCAGGTCATGGGCGGCTACACCGACGTGTTCGTCACCGGCGTCGTCGGCCCCATCATTTACGCCGACGTGGAGAGCCTCTACCCGAGCATCATGCTCCACTACGACGTGCAGCCGAAGGCCGATACGCTCGGCATCTTCCCACGCCTGCTGCGCACGCTCACCACGCTCCGCCTCGACACCAAGGCGATCATGGCCGAAGCGGACGACGCGCACGTTCGCGGCGAACTCGACGCCCGGCAGACGGCCTACAAGAACATCATCAACTCGTTCTACGGCAACCTCGGGTTCGGCATGGCGCTGTTCAACGACTTCGCCGAGGCCGACCGCGTCGCGAGCGTCGGGCAGGAG
>JABDIZ010000162.1 GCA_013003465.1 Rhodothermaceae bacterium | reverse complement strand
GACCAGGACCATCTGGCCGCTCAGGTCGATCTGCATCATGTCTGCCTCGGGCGCGGTGGCCCGGCGGTTTTGATGCCGACAGGCTTGGCCGCGGCCTTCGCTGCGGGTGCTTCGGCTCTCTTGCGCCAGAGGGGGACGGACGAGCACGGCTCGCCGTACATCAGCTTGCTTGCCACGGCCTGCAGCTTGCGCGTTGCCAGCAGGTAGGCGTTGGTGGGCACCACGGCGCTCGCACAGCCCTTGACGACGACGGGCTTGCCCGCGTAGGCGCTCCAGTCCTCGGCTTCCAGCGCCCGCACGAAGTAGTCGCGCACCAGATCCGCTTTGCGCCCGAAGGCCACCGAGGCCGCCACTCCATCCAGCTTCGCCGCGATGAGCATCGAGGCCCACGTGGGCACGATGGCGTCGGTGGAGCAGAAGACGGCGACGTGCTGATCGGCGTAGGCCGTCCAGTCGTGCGCCTTCATCGCCTCGCGGAAGGGCTTCTCGCGGAGCACGAGGCCTTCCAACAGGAACGGTGCGAGATCGAACTCGACCACCAGACGCCCGTCCCAGAGGGCTTCGAGGTTGTAGACGGCGATGTCGCTCTCGGCGACGCGGTTGACGATTTCCATGAGTGGTGTCGCGTGTTACGTGGTGCCTGTTCTGAACGCCCGGACCGCACGACGGATGCACAGCTAAGCAACGATGACCGTGGACGCGCGCACGGCAGCGACGGCTGAGGCCACTTCCTCAATCGCCGTGTCGATTTCGGCTTCGGTAGTCGGGCGGCCGAGGGAGAAGCGGACGGAGGCGAAGGATTGCTCACGCGAGAGGCCCATCGCGGTGAGGACGTGGCTGGGCTTGGCGTGCTTGGTCTGGCACGCGCTGCCCGTCGAGACGGCGAGGCCGCGCATGGCGGGCAGCAGCTTGGCCGTCGTGACACCGTCGAAGCGGAGGTTGCTCGTGTTGAGGAGGCGCTCCACGCCACCGCCGTTGACGTGCGTCTCGGGGACCCGAGTGAGCACGCCCTGCTCGAACCGGTCGCGGAGGGTGGCGAGGTGTGTCTGATCGGCGCCGAGGTGGTCCTGCGCGAGCGCTGCCGCTGCGCCGAGGCCAACAATGCCCGGCACATTGAGCGTCCCGCCGCGGAGGCCGTCTTGCTGCGCCCCGCCCGTGATCTGTGGCAGCAGCCGCACGCGCGGATTGCGCCGCCGCACGAACAACGCACCGACGCCCTTCGGCGCGTAGCACTTGTGCCCAGAGAGGGCGAGCAGGTCGGCGCCGAGCGCGTCCACATCCACGGGCACCTTGCCGAGGGCCTGCGTAGCATCCGTCATCAGGAGCGCGCCCTTGGCATGGGCGATCTCGGACGCTTCCCGGACCGGACCGAGCACGCCCGTCTCGTTGTTGGCCAGCATCACAGCCACGAGCAGCGTCTGGTCGGTCACGGCCTCGCGGAGCGCATCGAGATCGATCAGACCGCTGCGGTCCACCGGCAGGATGGTCAGGTCGAAGCCATCGCGCGCCATCGCCTCGGCAGTCGCGAGGACAGCCTTGTGTTCGGTCGCGGCGACGACCAGATGGTCTCGCTTGCCACCATAGACTGCGCCTGCGCCCTGCATCGCAAGCACGCAGGATTCGGTCGCGCCACTCGTGAAGACGAGCGTCCGGGGTTCGGCCTCGATCAGCCCAGCGACCTGCTCGCGGGCCTGTTCCACGGCCTCGTCGGCCAGCCAGCCGTAGGCGTGGTTGCTCGATGGGTTGCCGAAATGCTGCGTCCAGAACGGCGTCATCGCCTCCACGACGGCCGGGGCGACGGGTGTTGTGGCGTTGTAATCGAGGTAGATCGGAGCCGCCATCGTAAACGAAGGGATTGCGTGGAGGCGCTGATACGCCGCCGAGCGCATCGGGTTGTCTGAAAAAGACGCAGGGGCGATCTATTGAGCTCGCCCCTGCGAGATGCGGTCCGATGTTCAGCTAGAGGCGGGCGCGGAGACCGACGGCGAGGGTGCGTGGCAATCCGGGGCGCAACCCGGCCGGCCGCCGCGCGACGATGTAAGTCTCATCCAAGAGATTGTGGACGCGGCCGAAGAGCGCCACCTGCGGCGTGACGGCGAACTCAGTCGAGGCGTCGAGCACGAAGCGCGCGTCGATGCGCTGGTCATCGGGGATGGCACCCTGCCCGGCTTCCGACCGCATCGCGGCGACGTAGCTCCCGGCGAGGTGGAGCGTCCACATGCCCCGCTCCACGCCCACGCTGGCCGCGAGTTGATGCGGCGCGAGGTACGGCAGCGCATCGCCCTCGGCGACGGTGCCCCAGCCCTCGAACTCGCTCTCGAAGGCCGACTGGAAGCGGGCGTCGGTGAACGTGTAGGCCAGGCGCACCGGCAGCGTCCACGCTGCGAGGTCGAGCGCAGGCGCGAGATCGGCTGTGACCGAAAGCTCGGCGCCCTTCACGTCCACGGCGCCCCCGTTGAACTGGTCCGTTGAGCCCAATCCGCCGGAGGCGGCAAGGTCAGAGCCAAGCAGGTTGCTGTAGGCATTCCAGAAGCCAACCGCCTGTACACCGAGCACATCCGTACCGTAGCGGAGACCCGCCTCGACGTTCACGCTCGACTCAGGCTGCGTCTCCGGATGCGAGTCCGGCGGTGCGAAGCCGCGATGTACGCCCGCAAATATGCCTAGGTCATCGGTGGCGTGCACGAGCAACCCGATGCCGGGGATGAGCACGTCTACCGTATTCTCGCGCGTCGTCAGGTTCGCGCCCGTCCGCTCGGGATCGGTCTTGCCGAAGTCCTCGCGGCGGAGCGTGATGTGCTCGTAGCGAAGGCCCGGCGTAACCGTCCACCGACCGAGCCTGACCTCGGTTTGCAGGAACGACGCCACCGCGCGTGCTGACTCCAGGCGGTTGCTGTCGGTGCCCGGCGTACCTGCCTCGGTGCGCGTCATCGCGCCTGCGTCCATCGCGTACTGGTCTACCCACTGGAAGCGGTCCATCTCGTCGCCGTGGACGCGGAGCCCGACTTCCAGGAGCGCACCCGCGTCGGCGCGACCGAGACGCAGCCCGGCCACCGACTGCACGCCCTGGCTGGTGTAGCTCCGGTTGTTCGCCTTGACGTAGAGGCGCCCATCGGCCGCGCCTTCTCCACGAATCAGCGCCAGTTCGTCCGCGAAGGTCGTCGGATCGCTCAGGACCGAGGCGATGCTGACCGAGGCGTCGGTGAGACCGTCGTCTGTGGGATCATCCACGAGGCCGTCACGGGCTTTGTCGAGCTTGTACCAGTTGCGGCGGAAGGTATTGCGGTAAACCGTCGTGGTGAGGTCGAGGCGATCCGAGAAGACGGCAACGTGGCGGGCGCGGAGGGCTGTGTGGTCGGCGTCCATCTGGTCCACCTGCGAGCCCGCGTAGCGGAGGTAGGGCGACGCCGCGAAGTCGTTTGCCGTCAGGCCGAGATAGGTCTCGTTCGAGAGTTCGTCGGTGCGGCTCGCGGTGAGCGTGAGCGACTGGTAGACCCGCGCGGCGGTCGGCGAGGCCAGTCGCAGGCGTCCGAAGAAATCGGTCTTGTCGAAGCCGGTGTTGTAGTCGTCCACGAGTTGCCCGCCTGTGCTCTGGAGCGTCTTGAAGCCATCCACGTTGTCAGTGTGCACCTCGCCCACAAAGCCGACGCCGAGACCGCCGAGCGCTTGGACATCGGTCCAGACGCCTCCCGTGCGGGCGTGTACCGTACGCTGGCCGTTGGGCCCGATGAGTGCATCGGCACGCGCCTCGAAGCGCGAGGGGATGCCCGCCGCGATCAGGTTGAGCGCGCCACCCGTGGTGTACGGGCCGTACTTGATCTGCGAGGAGCCGGTGCGCACCTCCACACCATCCATCCGGCCGATGGTCGGGAAGTAGTAGGCAGCAGGCGCGGCGTAGGGCGCGGGCGCCATCAGCACGCCGTCCTCCATGAGCGTGATTTTGCTGGAGCGCTCCGTGCCGGTCCCGCGCAGTCCCACGTTGGGCCGCAAGCCGTAGCCATCCTCTTCCTGCAGGTTGACGCCGGGCACCTCGCGGAGCACGCGGTGCACATCGGTCGGCGCAGCGCGGTCAAGCACCTCGGGGCCAATGTAGTGCGCCGAGCCCGGCAGGTCGAGCACGCCGAGGCCTGTCAGTGTCTCGCGCGCGGTCACCACCACCTCACCCACGTCCACAGCCGTTACGCCGAGAAGAAGCGTGAGCGTCACCGCCGCGCCGGGCGCCACCGTCACCACTTCGCGCGCCGTCTCGAACCCGACCGAGGAGGCGACCAGCACGTAGGTTCCTGGTCCGATGCGGGTGAGGGTAAAGCGGCCGTCGAGGTCGGTGATAGCCCCCAAGCCGGTTCCCTCCAAGACAACGTGGGCGCCGGGTAGGGACACCCCTGAAGCGGCGTCAGCCACCGTACCGGTGATGGAGGCCGTCTGGGCTGTGACGAGGGGCGCGAGGACGAGAAGCGAGAGCAGCGTGCTCAGACGAAACATAATGGGCAATGAACCGGATTGGGAGGAGCTACTGAAGGAAGCTACTACGCTTATCTGGACCCGATCTAAAGAAGCGGCTAGGTCCTTAGACTCTTCATGTGCTCGGCGTCGTGCCTGATCAGCCCGAACCCCATCCTGCCCCGGCCATATAACACGCCTGGTCCCGATGCAGCCCTCTTCTCTTCCTCCCTTCTATGCGTGTATTCAGCCTCTCCGTCTTGCTAGTGGTCACCCTCGCCGCGTGCGACTCCAGCCTGACCGAGCCTCCTCCGCCACTGCCGCCAGGCGGAGACGAGATCGTGGAGGGCGTCAACCTGACCCGCCTCTTTGCGACGCCTTCTGCTGAGGAACACGACGCCGTTCGGGCTGAGTGGGCCACGCGCGACGCTAACCGAAGCGGCCGCTATCGCTACACCATCGAAGCCACCGGCATGGATAGTGACGGCGCAGCCCTGACAGTGCTAGCCGGTCGTGACGCAGCAACAAAGGCCGTACTTCACTACGGCCTCGTTCGCGTCCCAGGCCATGCGGGCGAGGTGTTTTCCCTTCCCACCCTCCTGCTCTGCCCCGAAGGGCTTGCCACCGCAACGGAGAGTGACCTCCTGCGCGATGCGTCCTACGGCTTTGTCAGAGACGGCTCGGTTCAGGTCCTGATGACGTATCGTGGCGGAACGCTGAGTGCGCTCGGCCAGACGTTCGCATCAGCGGCCGAGCCGGATGCCTACGACCGGGATGTGGACGATGCACTGGCCCTGATTGATGCCGTCTTGGCTCAGATCAGCCGAACCGACGCCAATCGGATGGGAGCGTATGGGTTTGGGCGGGGCGGTGCCGTGGCCCTCGTAGCAGGCATCCGCGACGAGCGCATCCGCGCCGTGGCTGATCTCGCGGGACCGTCTGACTTCCTCTCGGAGCCGTTCAGGGACGAGGCCCGCAAGCTCCTGCGTGGCCAAAACAGCGCCTTTCCCGCTGATGCGTCGCTAGCGGAGCAACTCTTCATTCCGCTCCGCGAAGGGACGCTTACCTTCGAAGCGGCTCGGATTGCGCTCCTGCGCCGCTCAGCGCGCCCCTTCGCCCTGGACCTTCCGGCCAACCTGATTGTCCACGGTACGTCGGACTTCACGGTGCCGATCACCTTCAGCAGGCTGCTCGCTCAGACCATCTTGGGCCTGCGGCCGGACGGCGCACCGAGTGTCTTCCTGGAAGTGGACGCCTCGCACACCGACCTGCTGACCCTCAGCGAAGCGCAGCAGGCCGTTGGGGCGTTCTTCGATGCCGAGATTCGGACGCTATGAGTGACGCACTGGAACTCCAGACCCGCTTGGTCGAGACCGAGGACGATTGGGCAGCGGCACAAGGCATTCGCACGCGCGTGTTCATCGAGGAGCAGGCGTGTCTGCCGGAAGAGGAGTGGGATAGCTATGACACCGCCGAGGCCCGCGGCACGACGGCGCATCACCTGCTCGGCGAGGCCGATGGCCAGGTGGTAGCCACCGCTCGATGGCACCCAGTCCTTATCGCTGGAGAACCAGCGGCCAAACTGGAGCGCTTCGCCGTGCTCCCGGCCGCGCGGGGGCGCGGCTTCGGCCGTGCCCTGATTGCTCACACGCTGGCTGATGCCCGCGCGGCAGGCTTCTCCCGCTTCGTCCTCCACGCCCAGGCCCACCTTGATGCGCTCTATGCGTCGTTCGGGTTCGAACAGGTCGGCGACGAGTTTGAGGAGGCAGGCATTCCGCACGTGAAAATGGTTCTAATCGACCCGTAGCAGCCGATTTCGCCTGTATCTTTGATGCTCTCCTGCCGCGTTCGTCTAGGGGTCTAGGACGCCGGCCTCTCACGCCGGTAACACGGGTTCAAATCCCGTACGCGGTACGCAACACGCCCGCGCCGATGTATTCGGCGCGGGCGTGTTATCTCCACTACACGCGCCTAACGTGCAGGCAGGGAACCTGGACTACCGTCTACGCCGACGAATGTGGATCGGGCCGTTCTCTGTGGTTGCGACCAGCACCGGCCCGCCTCCATTAATGGTCGACTGAATCTCAATGGGCTGTTGGCTATAGAGGGGCTTGGCCGTCCCCTCGCGCGCCTCGGCCGCGTAGGGATAGTCCACCTCTGGAAGGGAGAACTCCGACGTGATGTACCCGTTGCGCTCGGTGCGCAGTCGCACATTGGCGCGGTAGCTGCCTGGGAAGGTGAGGTCTATCCCGCCATTGAGCGCGATAAAAGACAGGGACTGCTCGGGGTCCACGGCCCGGAAGGTGGCCTCGATGGATCCATTGAGCGCATTGACGAGCGCGGCCCCGCCCAGATTGCGAAGGACTACGGAGCCATTGCGCTGGGAGATGTCCACGACCCCATTGATGCCCTCTACGATCACCTCGCCTCCTCGGCTGATGTGCGCACTGACATCGGCGCGTGCAGGAACTGCCAACGTCAGATCAATCGACTCGAAAGCGCCGTCGCGAGGACGGCGGCCCCGAATCGAGTAGGCGTCGCTCTGCGACTGGACTGTGACGTACTCGGCGAGGTCTGCGACCGGCTGCGCCGATCCACCCTCCGGCGTGTGCGTCGCGGAGAGGCGAATGTCGTCGCCGTCATGCCCCGTGACGCGGATCACGCCCCAGACGACCTCGGCCTGCACACGGATAGGCCCGGAGGCATCAAAGAATTCCAGTACGCGTTCAGCCGATTGCGCGTACGCAGGTGCCCACAGCGCGCTGATGCAGAGCACGAGGAACGTCAGGAAGAGCGAGTGTCGGGTAGGCATGGTTAGATCGGTGTGGTGAGAAAGGTGCGCACCTGGGCGCGGACAAAGGGCTCGAGGTCCGGTTGCTGCAATAGGGTGTCGAGCGCCCGATGAACCTCTGCCGACGGGTGCGCCTCAATGAAGCGGAGGGCCGCTAGCTGTACGAGCGGCGCAGGATCGGAGCCCAGGACGTGCACGACGGCGGCCCGCACCGCCGCGTCCTGCGCGTGGGCTGTGAGCACCTCGAGGGCGGCCACCCGCACGTTGACGCTGGGGTCGGTCCGAATCACAGTCAGCAGCGCCTCGTGGACCTGTGCCTCCGTCATCTCGCCCTCACTGACGGTGTAGACACCGGTGAGGCGCGTGGCAGGAGACGGGGCGCCGAGTTGGCTCAGCACCGCCTGCACCTCAGACCCAGAGGCCTGATCGGCCTGCAGTATCTGCATACTCACGGCACCAAGAGCGAAGACCACGAGGAAGGCAAAGGCGAGACGTAAGGAATGTGACCGCCACAGCACGATCCACCGCCCCGGTCCTACCACAGCTTTCCGAGTGCGTTGCAGCTCGACCAGTGTGGTGTAGAACGCCGTCCGCATCACGGAAGGCGGTGGGACGGGTAGGTGGGTACGCAGGAGCACCTGCGACTCGATAAGCGTCGCCTGAGCCGTCCGACACGCGGCGCACGTCGTGAGGTGCGCACGCACCGCAGCGTCAAGGTGCGCGGGCGGATCGAGCAGGTAGGGTTCAGCGTCGCGGCAATTCATCGCTGGCTTCGTGCTGGGTATAGAGGGTGCGAAAGGCTTTCAGCGCCCGACAGACGCGCACGCGTGCTGCATTGACGGTGATGCCGTAGGTTTCGGCGATTTCGTCATAGCTCAGGTCCGACACATGGCTGAGCACGAGGAGTTCGCGGTTGTCTGGATTCAGGCGCGCCAAGGCTCCATCCAGTCGGGCCCGGAGCTCACTGCGCTCGAGTTCGACTGCAGGTGACTGCGAACTAGGAAGCGGCGGGGCCTCGTCGAGCGGAATGGCGGCATTGCCGGGCCGTTTCCAGTGATCGGCCAGCACATTGCGGGCGATCTGATGGAGCCATGGCCGGACGCGGGCGCCAAGTTGGTAACTGGTTCGGTAGGTGAGCAGGCGGACGAACACGTCTTGCGCCAGGTCTTGGCTTACGGCGGGCTGCCGAGTCGTGTGCACAAAGAAGCTGTAGAGGGCTCCGTGGTGCCGCTCGAACAGCAGCCCAGCGTGCTCCAGATCCCCTTGCCGAATACGGGCCATCAGGGCTTCGTCGGAGAAGGGGTCCATGAATCGGGAAGGCTCTGGGTGGGCAGCGTCACCCCTCTATACTGGGCTCCGCTGAAATCATTACAGCAAACCCGAGATCCAGCGAAAAAAACCCGCCAGCCATAGGGCCAGCAGGCAGGCAAAGACGAAGTGGGCGTATCAGGCAGGCTCGCCGACCTCCACTGCCGTCATGAGCGCTACGCGTGCGCTAGTCGGGTCCTCGATGAAGGCCATGCGCCCGACATCGGGCGAGTCGAACGCCGGCCCGACGATGGTCCCATCGAGTTCCTCGATGCGGGCGAGCGCGGCGTCCACCTCATCCACGGCGATGTACGCACCCCGTGCGACGCGGCCTCGCCCATCTCTTCAGTCATCTGCGTCAGCCCACCGACGTAGCCCTCGTGCCCCTCGGTCTTGAGCAGCGTGGAGAGAGCCCCATCGGGGTGTCCATGCCCTCGGTTGTCCAGCCGAGCAAGTTGGTACCGAACGCTTTCGCAGCCGCGGCGTCGCGCGTGATGAGTTCGTTCCAGTAGACTGTGCCGTGGGCAGCCATGGTGGCCTCATGGGTTAGAAGGGAACAGCATGCCCTCCAGACTCCGGCTTCCCGCTACCATCCCTATGTCGTTCGCACGTAACCCTTTGGCTCTAACGCAAACGGGCGG
>JABDIZ010000160.1 GCA_013003465.1 Rhodothermaceae bacterium | reverse complement strand
CTGGATGTTCGCCGCCATCGCAGCGCTCATCCTGCTCATTGCCTGCGTCAACTTTACCAACCTCGCCACGGCCCGCGCCACGCAGCGGGCGCGCGAGGTAGGCGTCCGGAAGAGTCTCGGCTCTGGATGCGGCCAACTCATCGCTCAGTTCTTGGGCGAATCCATGCTCCTGAGCGTGTTCGCTATTGGTGCGGGCTTTGTCGGGATGGCCATTGCGTTGCCCCTCTTTAACGACGCCCTCGGTGGGACCACGGCGCTCAGCCTTCGCCACCCGACGATGCTCGCCGGTCTTGCCGCGATCGGCCTTGCCGCGGGCCTAATTGCGGGCAGCTACCCGGCCTTCTACCTCACGCGCTTCGATCCAGCGCCCGTGCTCAAAGGCGACCTGAGTAGCAGCAGCGGTGCCCCTGCGCTGCGGAAGGGGCTCGTTGTGTTCCAGTTCGCCGTATCGGCGTTCCTGCTCGTCGCCACGCTGACCGTAACCAACCAACTCCGGTTCATGCGGAGCCAAGACCTCGGGTTCGCACAGGAGCAGGTGGTCACCTTCGAGGCCACGCCCGAGATTCTCGACCAGGTGGCCTCCTTCAAGCAAGCGCTCCTCAATGACCCGGCGGTGGTCGGCGTGGCGATGGCGAACGGCCTACCGGGCGCTATCCGCATGGGTCGGAACTACCTCTGGCCGGGGGGCGCTGGCGAAGAGGACAACGGAAAGATGGCCCAGTCCCTTCTCGCTGACGCCGACTATCTGAACACGGTGGGCCTGGAGCTGGTCGCTGGGCGCTGGTTCCGCGAGGGCGACGCCGATATCGCGAACGCCTACATCCTTAACGAGACGGCCGTCCGCGAAATGGGTCTCTCCGACCCTGTGGGCCGCCCGTTCCGCGCGTGGGATGGCGATGCGTCGGGCACCATCATCGGCGTCGTCAAAGACTTCCACTTTGCGGCATTGCAGCAGCCCATCGAGCCGCTCGTGCTCGCCTCTGTGCCCGACGCTATGGCGGAGGTCGCCGTGCGCTTTGCCGCTGGAGCCGTGGCCCCCGGCATCGAGCACCTGCAACGCACCTTCGCGCAGGCCGCGCCCGGCTACACACTCGACTACCGCTTCCTCGACGAGAACTTCGAGGCGCAGTATCGTGATGAGGTGCGGCTGAGCACGTTACTCGGCTTCTTCGCGGGCGTGGCCGTGTTCATCGCCTGCTTGGGCATCTTTGGTCTAGCGGCCCTCGCTGCCGAACGGCGGCGCAAAGAGATCGGCGTGCGCAAGGTGCTCGGGGCCTCGATTCAGAACATTGCTACCCTCCTCGCGGGCGAATTCGTGAAGCTCGTCGGCGTCGCGTTTGTGATCGCCGTGCCGCTGGCCTACCTCGCGATGAGTCGCTGGTTGGAGGGCTTCGCGTACGCTGTAGGGCTGGGCCCAGGCGTCTTTTTGCTGACCGGAGGGGCTGTTCTGCTCGTGGCCCTGCTCACAGTGAGCGTCCAGGCCATCCGTGCCGCCACGGCTGACCCCGTCCAGTCGCTCCGCTACGAATGACACGGCTATGCTGAAGACCCATCTGATCCTCGCCTGGCGCAACCTCACCAAGCACCCCGGCTACGCCTTGCTGAATCTCGGCGGGCTGGCGCTCGGCATCGCCGCCGCGTTCGTGTTGGGCCTGTACGTCCGTCAGGAACTGACCTACGAGGCCTCGTTCGAGGACGCCGACTGCATCTACCGGATCGCGACGGATTTCTACGAGATGGGCGGCTTCGCCAACAGCCAGGCACAACTCTTTGACGTGCTGCCGCAGGAGATGACTGCCGTCGAGAGCATGACCCGGCTGAAGGGCCGATCCAACCCGCTTCCTTTCTTTGTGGACGACCAGCGCGTTGAGGAGACGGATGTCCTCTTTGCAGACCCCTACTACTTCGAGGTCTTCGCCTACGAGTTCCTGGCCGGGACCCCCGACGAAGCGCTCGCGGCCCCGGACGGCCTCGTCCTGACCGAGGGCGCCGCCCAGCGCCTGTTCGGCACGATCAACGCAATGGGGCAGACCGTTCTGGTGGGCAAAGACCGCGCGCAGCACCGTGTCACGGCTGTCGTCGAGACGCCCCCCGGACGTACCCACCTCGGCGCGCAGTTCTGGCTCCCGCTCGAACTCGAAGATGCTCCCGTCTACTGGACGAATGTCACGTACTACAACTACGTCAAGCTCCGTCCCGGCGCGACGCAGGCCGACCTCGAAGCCGGGCTCGATGGCATCCTCCGCCGTCATGCCTTCCCCGCTGGGAACGGCTTCGAGGGATCGTTCGAGGAATGGGCAGCGACGCCACATGCGGTCCAGTTCTTTGTCCAGCCGCTGCGTGATATCTACCTCCACTCGGCCTACAACTTCGAGCTCGGCCCTGGTGGGAGCCCGACGCAGGTCTACGCGCTGGGCATCGTGGGGCTGTTTCTGCTGCTCATCGCCGGGGTGAATTACGTCAACCTGACGACGGCGCGCGCGTCTGTCCGAGCCAAGGAGGTCGGTGTCAAGAAGACGATGGGCGCGGGGCAGGGCGCGCTCATCCGCCAGTTTCTCGCCGAAACGACGCTCTTCAGCCTCCTTGCGGCCGTTTTGGCCGCTGTGCTGGCCGAGGCGCTCCTCGGCGTCTTTGCGTATGTCACGGGCAAACCACTCGTCGGCAGCGTCCTCACCGATGGGCAGCACATCCTGGCGCTGGTTGGCTTCGCGCTGGGCATCGGTGTCCTGGCAGGGGTCTATCCCGCCTTCTATCTCTCGCGCTTCCGGCCGTCGCGCATCCTCAAGGGGACGTGGACCGTGGGCGGCAACCAGCGGCTGCGTGGCTCGCTCGTCGTCATTCAGTTCGCCATTGCCATCGTGCTCGTGGTGGGGAGCCTCGTCGTCTACCGCCAACTCGCCTTCATGCAGGATGCGGACAAGGGGATGGCCCAGGACGGCATTCTCTTCGTCGAGAACGTCGATGCATTGGGCAGCGACGCTGAGGCCTTCCGCCAGCAGCTTGTCCAGAGTCCGCTCGTGGAGCAGTCGAGCCTCGCGCAGCGCGTGCCGACCGGCCGGGGCGTGGCGATGTACACGTTCCAGACACCGGAGATGGAGGAGTCGATCACGATACAGACATTCGTGGGCGACGAAGCCTACCTCCCCACCCTCGGCCTTCGCCTCCTGGAAGGGCGCAACTTCTCCGGTGACCTCGCCTCCGACAGCAACGCCGTCATCCTGAACGAGGCGGCCGTTGCCGTGCTTGGCCTCGGTGAGGATCCTATCGGTCAGATCGTCAACGACGATCAGGAAGTCGTCGGGGTCGTGGCTGACTTTCACTTCCAGTCGTTCCGCGACCGCATCGAACCGGCCGTACTGCTTTACGCCGGGGGTGGCGATGAGCTGGTGCTTCGCCTCCGGGGCGACGGCGACCTCGCTGCGTTCTTGGATCGGATGCAGGCGCTCTGGCAACCGCTCGCACCAGACGACCCCATCCGGTACAGCTTCCTCGACGACAACTTCGCCGCCATGGCCGCGCAGGAGCAGATGCTCGGCCGCGCGGTGGCCTTCTTCACGCTCCTCGCGCTCGTGATCGCGGCGATGGGGCTGTTCGGGCTCGTCGCCTTCGCGGTGCAGCGGCGGACCAAGGAGATCGGCATCCGGAAGGTGCTCGGTGCGGGTGTCCCTTCGATTCTGGCCTTGCTCTCGAAGGACTTCGTGCGGCTCGTGGCCGTCGCCTTCGTGGTGGCCGTGCCGCTGGCCTATCTCCTCATGGATCGCTGGCTCGACGGCTTCGCCTACCGCGTCGAGGTGGGCGTGGGCGTGTTCGTCCTGGCCGGCGTTGCGGCGTTGCTCGTGGCGTTGCTGACGGTGAGCACGCAGGCCTTCCGCGCGGCCTCCACCGATCCCGTCAACGCCCTCCGCTACGAGTGATCTCATGCTGAAGAACCACCTCAAAGTCGCCCTCCGCAGCCTCCGCAAGGAGAAGCTCTACGGCTTCATCAACGTGTTCGGTTTGGCCCTCGGCATCGCGTGCTGCCTGCTCATCGGGCTGTTCGTGCGTGACGAGCTGAGCTTCGACCGCTTCCACGCGAACGCCGACCGCACCTACCGGATCGTTCAGCAGGATGCCGACCTCGCGGCCGACGTGACGCCCGAGGCGCCGCTCGCCCCGGCCCTGCTGGCGGACTACCCCGAGGTCGAGCACGCTACGCGGCTCTTCCGCTACTGGTTCACGCCGCTCGTCAGCCGGGACGACGTGGGCGTCTACGAGGAGGACCTCCTTTTCACCGACGCCCAGTTCTTTGACGTCTTCAGCTTCGACCTCGTTCGCGGCACGCCCGAGTCCGCCCTTGCGGCCCCGTTCTCGCTCGTCCTGACGGAGTCGGCGGCACGCCGGTACTTCGGCGATGCTGACCCGATGGGCCAGACGCTCACGGTGAACGCCGAGCACCCGATGACGGTGACGGCTGTGGTCGCTGATCCGCCGCGCACCTCGCACTTCACGTTCTCGATGCTGGGCTCGGTCGAGGCGCTCGGCGCCGTGATGGGATGGCAGGATGTGCTGGAGAACTGGGGGCTAGGCAGCTTCCCCACCTACCTCGTGCTAGCCGAGGAGAGCGATCCGGCTGCGCTCGACGCCAAGCTGCCTGCCTTCGTAGATCGCACGCTCGGCGAGGAGAGCACGTCAAGCTACCGCCTCCAGCCGCTGACTGACATCCACCTCTATTCGGACTTCCGGGGCGAGCTCGAAGCCAACAGTGACATCCGCTACGTCTGGTTGCTCCTCGCGCTCGCTGCAACGATCCTGTTCCTGGCGTGCATCAACTACACCAACCTCGCCATGGCCCGGTTCGCGCAACGCGTGCGCGAGATCGGGGTGCGGAAGGCCGTCGGGGCGCAGCGCCGCCAACTGGCCGTACAGTTCCTTACGGAGTCCATGCTAATGGCGGGGCTCGCGCTCGTGGTGGCGCTGGTGTTGCTCAAACTACTGCTTCCGGCGTTCGGCACGCTCGTCGGCGGCGAGATCGCGCTCGACCTGTTCGGCGATGGGATGCTGCTGGGCGGCGCGCTCGGCATCGCCCTGCTGACGGGCCTTATCGCGGGCGGTTACCCGGCGCTCGTGCTCTCGGCTGCTGCGCCACGAGCCGCGTTGCGCGGCGAGCACAAGGGGGGGCGCTCTTCGATGCGGCAGGCGCTCGTTGTGTCGCAGTACGCCGCCGCCGTCGTGCTGATCGTGGGCGCGGGCGCCGTGTACCAACAGCTCGACTACATCCAGAGCGAGAAGCTGGGCTTCGACCGGGAGCAGGTCGTTGTGCTGCCGGTCCGCGACTCGACGATTGCGCAGCAGCCTGAGGCGGTGAAGGCCGCTTTCGCCGCGCTTCCGGAGGTGACGCACGTCACGGCCACGACCTCGCTTCCTGGCACCGAGATGCCCGGTACGACGGACTTCAGCCCCGAGGGCATGACGCGCGAGTCGTTCCGCATTTTCATGGGCTGGATCGACGAGGCCACCCTCCCCGCGCTGGGGATGGACCTCGTCGCCGGGCGCAATTTTTCTGCCGAGCGGGCCGCCGACGCCGAGGGGGCGCTCCTCCTGAATGAGACGGCGGTGCGCGAGATCGGCTGGGCCTCGCCCGAGGAGGCCATCGGCAAGCGCGCCCAGATCTGGGGTGGCGAGCACGAGATCATCGGCGTCGTCCGCGATTTCCACTATGCCTCATTGCGCGAGCCCATTGGCCCGTACCTCTTTTTTCCCAACTTCGGCGCCACGCAGGGGCTCGCCGTCCGCCTGAACACAGACGACCTCTCCGCGACGATGGCACGGCTAGAAGCGACGTGGCAGACGCTCTCCTCGGCCCAGCCCTTCACCTACTCCTTCCTCGATGGCGACCTCGACCGGCTCTACGAGGCCGAAGGACGATGGGGCCAGTTGGTCGGGGCTGGGGCGCTCGTGGCCCTGCTCATCGCGTGCCTGGGGTTGTTCGGCCTGGCGTCGTACATGGCGCTGCAACGCACCAAGGAGGTGGGTGTGCGCAAGGTGCTCGGCGCGTCGGCCCTGAGCGTCGTGGTCCTGCTGAGCAAAGACTTCGCGCGGCTCGTCCTGATCGCGTTCGCGGTGGCCTGCCCCATCGCCTACCTCGCCGCCGAGCGGTGGCTCGACGGCTTTGCGTATCGCGCGTCGCTCAGTCC
>JABDIZ010000131.1 GCA_013003465.1 Rhodothermaceae bacterium | reverse complement strand
CCTCGTGGACTTCGTGCTGCTGGACGCGCGCGATACCGACCCGGCGGCATTGCTGGCCCGCTGGCGCGCTCAGCACGACAACCCGGCAGGCATCGGCGCGTTCGGCGCGTCGGTGCGACCAGGGCGGACGGGAGGCTGGCGCACGCCGGGCACCCTCGCGGCCCAGGCTCGTGGCCTGGAAAACGGCCTCCGCGGAATCCTCGCGCTGGATGCTCCGCCCGTCGCGCTCTTTGTCTATCGCTGGCAGGATGGCCGCACCGACGCGGCTCTCGATCAGCGGGCCGAGGTGCAAGGCGTGGGCTTTGGCCTCCGCGAAGAGGATGGGACCGCACGGTCTGGGCTGGATGTGGTGCAGGGCTTCTTCACCGGCACGCAGCGCGTGTTCGCGTTCGACGCCGGGGCCCCGGCGGCGGCGATTCGGGCGGCGGCGCCGCTGGTGCTTCTCGGTTGGGTCATCATTCTGGGATTGGGGTTGCTTTATGGCCTCGTGCCGCGCTTCGGGATGCTGGCGTCGCGCTACTGGAGCCGCCATGACCTCTACCGTGAGTCCATCCAACGCGGCTACGACCTCAATGCCGGGCTCAATGCCGCCATCGCGGTGGCGTTGGCGCTGGCCGCTGGCCTCGTTGGCGCGTCGGCGCTGCGCGGCCTTGGCCGCACCGACGCCCTTGCCACGGCCACGTCGGGCTGGGCGGCCGAAAGCCAGGCACGCCTAACGAATCTCCTTGGCGAGCCCGTGCTCCTCCTCGCACTGATCGCGCTGCTCTATAGCCTCTGGGTCCTCGTCAACATGCTCTGGCTCTATGCGCTGGCTGGGCGTCGGTATCGCATCCGCGCGCAACAAGCCCTCACGCTCGCCGTCTGGAGCCGCTGGACGGTGTTCGCGCTCATGGTCGGAGCGATGATCCTCTCCACGCTGGCCTCGCGGACGGCGACCAATCTGGTGCCGTTGCTCTTGGGTCTGGCGCTGTTAGCAGAGGTCGTAGCAACCGCGCGGATGCTCGTGGACTTCGGTGCGATTGCCAAGGTCCCGGTGCAGCGCGCGATCCTCCTCGGCCTCGGCGTCCCGATGGGCCTGATGGCAGCTGGGCTCTTGGTGCTCTTTATCGTCGGCCGTGCCGAATTGGGCTTTCTCTGGCACTTGGCGACGCGCAGCTAGGCGGCGCGGACGGCCGACCACCAATGGCAACGCAGGGCGGTCAGCGCTCAACCGTCGGCGGTTCATCAGTGAAGCTGACGCGATAGATGCGGCCATTCATCTCCTCGGTGAAGAGGAGGCTGCCATCCGGTAGGACGAGCAGGCCAACGGGGCGCCCCCAAGTCGTTGGGCCAGATGGGTCGATCAGGAAGCCCGTCAGGAAGTCCTCGTAGTGGCCGAGGGGCTGCTCATCTTCGAACGGGACGAAGACGAGCTTGTAGCCCGTGCCCTGGCTGCGATTCCACGAGCCGCGCATGGCGACGAACGCGCCGTTGCGGTAGCGCGCCGGAAACGCATCGCCGGTGTAGAACGCGAGTCCGAGCGCGGCGGAGTGGGCCTGGAAGAGCACATCGGGCGTGCGCGTTTGGGACGCGAGGACAGGGCGTTCGCTGCGGTCGCCGTCCATACGGCGCGGGTCGAGGTTGTCCGGGGCGAGGTAGGCGTATGGCCAGCCATAGAATACGCCATCGGCCACCTGCGTGAAGTAGTCGGGCACGAGATCATCGCCGAGGCCGTCGCGCTCGTTGACCGTCGTGTAGAGCATACCCGTTTGTGGGTGGAAGCCGAGTCCCACAGGGTTGCGGAGGCCCGAGCCTAGCGTTTCACGGCCGCTGCCATCTGGGTTTATCCGAAAGACAGAGGCGCGCGGGAAGTCTTCGGGCGAGACGTTCGACGCCGAGCCCACGGCTACGGCGAGCGCGGCGCCTTCCGGCGTGGCGATGACGTTGCGCGTCCAGTGCCCGCCACTCGGCAGCTCCACGAGGACCTCACCCGACCCCTCCAGGCGGGCTTGCCCCGGAGCGTAGGGGTAGCGCCGAACGGTGCCCTCGTTTCCGACGAAGAAGGCATCGCCCAGAAAGGCCATGCCGAACGGCCGATCAAGTCGGTTTCTGCCGTCGGCAAACGTCGTGACCTCGTCTGCCGCCCCGTCGCCGTCGGTGTCCCGGAGGCGCCGGATGCGGTTGGCGCGGCTCTCGGCCAGGAGCACATCGCCCTCGGGCGTGAGTGCGAGCCAGCGGGGACGGTTGAGGTCGTCGGCCCAGACGTTGACGCGGAAGCCTTCGGGGACGCGCAGCACGGGATCGTCAGGCGGATCGACGACGTTGGGGCGCTGTCGCGCCGAGCTGGTCGCGAAGGGCTCTGGCAAGTCGGCTACGCGGATGGAGATCGGCTCCGGCGTCAGCGGGACGGTAGCGATGGCGCCGGGCGCCTCGCTCGTGTCGGTGAGGGCGACGGGTTGGGCAGGGGAGGGGGGCGCGGCCGGGTCATCGGCCGTGGTGCAGGCGGCGAGGAGGAACCAGAGGACAAGCAGGCGACGCATGACGCAGGAGCTAGGCAGAGATGCCTACCTTACGCGAGAGCCTGCCTTTCCGTTCATCTGTGGCCTACTCCGACACTCCGCGTCCCCTGAGCGCCATCCTCGGCGAGCTGATCGAAAAGCTCGGCTACCGCGAGGGCATCGACGCCGCCCGCGCCGTGGAAGCCTGGCCCGAACTGGCCGGGCCAACCGTGGCCAACGTGACCGAATCCGTCTGGATGCGCGACGGACGGCTGTTCGTGAAGGTGCGTAGCGCTGCGTGGCGCCACCAGTTACACCTCCAGCGCGAGGGCTGGCGGCATCGCCTCAACGACCACCTGGGCCGGGAAGTCGTGGACGAGATCGTCTTCCGCTGAGCTGCGTCAGGAGGAGCCATTAAGCGCAGCGAGGGTCGCCTCGGCTTCCTGAGTGAGCGGGTCGTCGGCGCCGTTCGCGGCATGGAGGTCCGTCAGGCTCTGCGTGAGCGCCGCGCGGGCTTCGTCGAGGTGGCCCGCGGCGGTGAGGCACTGGCCCAGGCGGAGGCGAGCGGAGGCCGTGCGGGGATCCGAAGGCCCGATGGCCGCGGCGCGTAGCGCCACGGCACGGCGCAACAATGGCTCGGCGGCGTCGGGGCGGCCCTGCGCCATCCGTGCCCGCCCGATCCCGAGGAGCGGATCGGCCAGGAACAGGTGCGCCTCGCCCAGTGCGACCTCCTGAATGGCGAGGGTCTGCTCGAAGTGGCGGATGGCTTCGTCGTAGCGGCCTCGGTCGTAGAGCACGAGGCCCAGCCAGTAGTGCGCCGACCCGACCTCCGGGTGCTCGTCGCCGAGCGCGTTGCGGTAGCCTGCCAGCGCTTGACGAGCGAGTTGCTCCGCCTCGTCGAACGCCTCACGCTCCTTCAGCGTGAGCGCCAGCCGGGCCTGCGCCATCGCGATGTAGGGGTGCTCAGGCGGCAGCAGCTTCAGGTCGATGGCGAGCACTTCGCGGGCCATCCGCTCCGCCTCCGCGTAGCGCCGCTGTCGCATCATGATGTCGGCCAGGTTGGCCAGCACCGTCGCGGTTTCGAGGTGCTCATTGCCGAGGCGGCGGCGGTTGAACCGAAGCACCTCGCGGTAGAGCGCCTCAGCCGCGTCGTAGTCGCCCAGGTAGCGGAGGATGATGGCGAGGTTGTTCTTCGACTCGTAGACTTCACGATGGTCAGAGCCGAGCAGTTCTTCGCGGAGGACCAGGGCTTCGCGGGCGAGCGGCTCGGCCTCGTCGTAGCGGCCCTGGTCCCGGCGGAGCGAGGCGAGCCGGTCGAGCGAGACGGCGAGTTGCGGGCGCGTGGCAGCGGGGGCTTCGCGCTGGGTGGCGATGGCGGCCGTCAGCAGCGAGTCGGCTTCGTTGAAGCGGCTTAGGCGGCGGAGCGTCTGGCCCAGCAGGCTCAGCGTACCCGAGGCCTCGGGACGATCCGGTGCGACGCCTCGCTGCTGCACCCGAAGCGCATCGCGCAGCAGCGTCTCCGCCTCCACGAAGGCCCCTTGTTGGTAGCGCACCTCCGCCAGCGCGACTCGCGCTTTGGCAGTCGCCGGGTGGTTCGCGCCGCGCCGCTGCCGCTGCCGGGCGAGCGCTTCCGAGAGCAGCGTATCGGCCTGTGCGAACAGCGCCAGCTTGCCGTAGATCGTGCCGAGTACGCCCATCAACTCAGCCTGGAGCAACGGATCGGTGGTCAGTTCGGTGTCGATCTGCGCTGCCGCGGCGTCCAGCAGGGTGCGGGCCGTGACTGAGTCGCCGCGCGCCTGGTCAGGGTCCGAGACGGCGAAGAGGCCCATCAGGAACGTCTTGACTTCGTCGGCACGGGCGGCCTGCAGCCGGGCCTCGCGGGCCAGCACCGACGTGACGACGAGTCCGCCCATGAGCGCCACGATCAGCAGCGTCGCGGCAATCACACCCGCGCGATGGCGGCGGACGAACTTGCTGGCGCGGTAGAGCGACGTCTCTTTGCGCGCCAGCACTGGGACGCCCAACTGATGCCGACGTACGTCCTCGACCAGCGCTTCCGCGCTGGCGTACCGCTGATCGGGCGCCTTGCGCAGCGCCTTGAGCACGATGGTGTCCAGGTCGCCGCCGAGGTACCGGCGGAGCCGCTCGGGTATGGTGCTTCGCGCTCGGCTGACGGTCTCAGGGGTGACCGCGACCGCCTGGGGTGCGGTAGGCAACGTCGGACGGGTTACGACAGTGCTGGGCTTCGCGGGCATCTGCTCGCACACGACCCGCTCGATCTCGGCGGGCGTGGTGCGTGTAAACCGGTAGGGCCGATGCCCAGTCAGCAGTTCGTATAGCACAAGCCCGAGCGCATACACATCGGTGGCCGTCGTGATCGCTTCGCCGCGCACCTGCTCCGGCGCAGCGTACTCGGGTGTGAGCGCCTGAATACCGGTGTGTGTCAGTGCCTCGTCTTCGGCGGCGTCCGTTTCGATGAGCTTGGCGATGCCGAAGTCGAGCAGCTTGACGGTGCCGTCGGGCGTGACGAGGATGTTGGAGGGCTTGAGGTCACGGTGGACGATGAGGTTGTGGTGCGCGTAAGCGACGACCTCGCCGACCGTGAGAAACAGGTCGAGACGCTCGGCAACGGTGAGTTGCCGCCGGTCGCAGTAGGCTGTGATCGGTTCGCCTTCGACGTATTCGAGGGCGAACCAGGGCGTGCCGTCCTCCGTGACCCCGCCGTCGAGCAGATGGGCGATGTGGGGGTGCTGGAGGCTGGCGAGGATCTGCCGCTCGGCGCGAAAGCGGCGGCGCGCCTCGGCGCTGTCTACACCGTGCCGGATCAGCTTGAGCGCGACCGTGTGCTCGAACTGTCCGTCGGCGCGCTCGCCGAGGTAGACCATCCCCATGCCGCCGCGTCCGAGTTCACGAACGATCCGGTAGGGGCCGACGCGGCGCCCCATCGGGGATTCTGAGGCGAGGGCAGAGACATCGGGAGGGAGCACGCCTTCGAAGCGATCCGTTGCCGACTCGAAGGAGGAGTCTGCTTCCGCTGCTGCGTCCGCCCGCAGCAGGGCGTCGATCTCTGCACGGAGGGCGGCGTCCGGCCGGCCATCGGCGTCTGTGCAGGCGGTGTCGAGCCAGGCCGCACGGGCCTCGGGCGGCTGCTCCAGCGCGTCATCGAAGAGTTCAGTGACGCGGGCCCACTGCTCGGGCGTGAGGGCGGTCATGAGGCTGGTTCGTCGTGGAGGACCCGGTAGAGGTAGGCGCGGGCGCGCCGCCAGTCGCGCTTGACGGTGCGCTCGGAAATATCCAGGACGGCTGCGGTCTCCTCCGCCGAGAGGCCGCCGAAGAAGCGCAGTTCTACGGTCTGCGCGCAGCGCTCGTCGAGGGTGGCGAGGTGATCGAGTGCCTCATCAAGGGCGAGCAGTTCTTCCGCCCGGTCCTCGACCGCGATCACCGTGTCATCGAGCGAGAGGGGGGTTTGGCCGCCCCCCCGCTTGTCGGCTTGGCGGCGTCGTGCGTGGTCCACGAGTAGGTGGCGCATGGCCTTGGCGGCCACGCCAAAGAAGTGGCGTCGGTTCTCCCACGAGGGGTCGGGCTGATCGGCCAGCTTGAGGTACGCCTCGTGGACGAGCGCCGTGGTGTTGAGCGTCTGCCCATTGCGCCGCCGGTTGAGTTCGCGGCGCGCCATGACGCGCAACTCGCCGTAGACGTACGGCAGCAATTCATCGAGGGCGCCGCGTTCGCCGTTCTGAGCATCGGTGAGAAGACGGGTGATGTCGCCGGAGGCGTCCATGGAGGAGGGGTGGCGGGAGAGGACGGGGCTTTCCGGGGCACTAGACACGGTACGATCTAGGCCGCGTAACTCCAAGCCCTTGGATATATCCCTTGTTTCGCGCCTGTCCCGTTTCCGTTCCGCCGGTGCCCGTTCAACGCCGCGCAGTGCTCACCGCCTGCACAGGGGCCGCGCCTTCGAGCGCGGCCAGGAGCGTGCGGGCATCTGCTGCCGTTGAGGGGCTCTCGATGCGGAGGTGGCCGTCGAGTGCGCGACGCAGATGCTCCGCAGCGATCGGCGTCTGGCCCACGGTTTCGTAGATGCGCGCGGCGCGGTAGTGCACCATCGCGTCGTCCGTGTTCAGGCGCATCGCCTGCTCGATGTAGGGGAGGGCCTCATCGGCGCGTTCGTTCTTGTAGAGCGCCCAGGCCATCGTCTCGTTGGCGTGGAGGTGCCCGGGGCGGCGCTCGACCTGCTCCTGTGCGAGCCTGAGAGCCTGGTCGAGGTCTTGGTCCCGGTCGGCAAGGAGATCTGCTTCCTCCATGTCCACGATTTCGCCCATGTCGCGGGCGGCGTGGAGGCTTTCGAGCACGCGCTCAGCCGCGGCTTCGGCCCTGCGCGTGTCACCCGCCAGCGTGTAGGCCTCCACGAGCAGTTCGTCGAACGTCTCGCGGGGCTGGAGCAGGCGCGCTTCTTCGAGGCGCACGATGGCCTCGTCTACCTCGCCCTTCACGAGCGCGACGTGCCCGAGTGCGCCGACGGCGGGGGCGAAGTTGGGCCGTTCCTCTAGGATGCCTTCGAAGATGAAGGCCGCCGTATCGGCCTTGGCTTCGGCGAGGTAGAGGGTGCCCAGTTGGAGCAACGCCCAGGCGCGACCCTCGTGGCCCGATGGTTCGGCGTCGGCGGCCAAGTGCATGGCTGCAATCGCGCCCTCGGTGTCGCCGTGGAGTTCGCGCAGGTACGAGGCGCGGGCGTAGGAGGGCAGGCCCGGCCGGATCGCCAGCATCCGGTCGGACGCCCCGACGGCGGCCTCGTACTCGCCCAGTTCGACGAGGGCGTCCACGAGCGTGCCGTGCACGAAGGCGTGGCTCGGGTATTCCGCGAGGAGGTCTTCTGACAAAGCCCGGGCGTCCTCGAAGCGGTGCAGTGTGTTGTAGAGCGCGGCCTGCAGCGTGCGGCCGTAGTAGTGCTCAGGGTCGAGGGCGAGGGCTTCTTCGAGCAAGCGCTGCGCTTCGGGGAGGTCGTCGGTCTCTTGACCGGTCGTGCGGGCCTGCTGCATCAGCGCCTGCGCGAGGCGGACGCGCGGCTCGATGGCATCGGGCTCGCGGCGGAGCCGCTCGCGGTAGTAGGCGATGGTTTCCTCGACGTTGACGAACTCGGCCGAGGGCTGGATCTGGGTGAGGTCGTCGGGGAGCGGCGGTGCCTCGGGCGTGGGACGGAGCGCGTAGGCGGCGAGGCCGATGACGGCGGCTCCGGCGAGGTAGAGGAGAAAGCGGTAGCGTGCCATAATCGAGAGGGAGGGCATGTAGGAAAAGTGGAGGGAGGACAGACCCGCACGCGGGTGGCGTACCGCGCACGGGCCTGCCTCTCGTTCGTAGGGATGGAGGCTGTCCGATCAGCGGACCACGGTGGCCTGGCGCGTCGAGACCACGTCGCCGCCGACGCTCAGGCGGTAGAGGTAGGTGCCGCTGGCCAGGCGCGAGCCATCCCACGTCACCTCATGGGTGCCTGCCGGGCGTTCAGCATCCACGAGCGTCTGGATGCGTCGGCCGCGTACGTCATAGACATCGAGCCGGACGAGATTGTCGCGCGTGACGTGGTAGCGGATCGTCGAACGGGGCCCGAACGGGTTCGGGTAGTTCTGCTCCAGAATGAAGCCTCCGGGCACGCCGACGCCGATGGGATCCAGGGCCGTCGGTGTCGGCGGCGGCTCCGCTGTCAGTTGCTTCACGTAGTCGTAGCCCCGGTGCGGGTTGGCCATGTACGGGAACGTAGTGCCGAGGGGCAGATCGTTCTTCGTCGGGCCAGCCACGAAGCCGAGCGCCGAAAGCAGGTTCGGCGAGAGCAGATCCGAGTAGTCTCCGGCGGTCGCGTCGTCGAAGGGGACACCGACGGCGGCCAGCACCAGGCCGCCCACGGCCTGCAATTCGATCGTCGTCACGTCATCCTCTAGGCGGCGCCCGTTCGGGAAGCCGTCCATGTGGGGGATGAACTCTAGGTCCGTCGTCGTGTTGTAGGTCGGATCCGTGAGGCCGAGGACGGCGGCGCGGATCAGGCCCTGGTGGCTGAAGTCCTGAAACTCTTGGCTGGTGCGGTCAGTTGGCGGAACGGCCATGTTGAGACGGAGCATGTCGCCGCCGTAGAGGCCGTCCGTGGCTGCCGTGAGGGGCAGGAAGTTGTTGATGAACGGCTTGCCTGCCGAGAACGGTCCACCCGTCTTGCCCGTGGCGAGCTGGTAGGGCGCGAGGTTCGGGACGCCAAAGTGAAAGATGGGGTAGATGTCTGACCGGCGCGGATCGTTCATCCCCAGCAGCGCCGTGTTGCTGCCGTTTCCAGCCGGTTTCAGCGGCGCTACATTCGGGTCGAAGGCCGTTCCGGACACGTCCACACCGCCCGTGACGAGATCGAACAGGCCGTTGCCGGTGTTGGTGAAGTTGAAGCCGTTCTGTCCGTCGCCATCCGGGTCGCCGATGGAGGGGTACGAGTTGGTCGGAATGACGAGGTCACTGCTCAGGCCAGGCACGGCCGTCCCGAAGGCGCCGTTGCCCATGTAAAGCGCTAACTCCGGCTGCGCGAAGAAGAACGTAAACGCAAACGAATCCTCGATGCTGTAGGGCGTGACGGCGTTCCAAGCGTCCTTCGCCCCGATGGGAATGACGGCCTCGTTGGTGAGCGGCATCCCGAGGCGAGAGACCTGCACCCAGTCACCGCTGTAGACGGGCGGGTTGCCGAAGTCGCTCAGGGTGCGCACGCGCGGGCGGCTCGCCGAGGCCCACACGCCGATGACGAAATCCGGGTCGAGGATGTTATCGGCTTGATCGGGGCCGAGGCCATCTTTCTGAAGCGTCGAGATCGGGACTTGGATGGCGATTGCGTGTGTGTTAAACCCGGCTACAGCGTCGCGCGCGTTGTCGGGGTTGTTCGGGTCCATCCCGAAGTCGTCGCGGAAGCCGCCGAGGTCGAAGACGCCGCCGAGGTCGACGAAGAAGGGATCGTCGCGTGGCCCGGCAAAGACCTTCTCGCCCGTTGAGGCCGTCATGATGGCGTCCTGCACGAGCTGGTCGTAGGTCGTGTTCAGCCCCGCGCTGCCCTCGATGGAGCGGGGCCCGATGTTGTTGGGCGGGACGATGCCGTTCGAGATGATGGGCTGGAACGTCTGCCCGCCGTCGGTGCTGCGCTCGGCGGTATAGGTCGTCTTCAGGTTCTGTGCCCCGAGCCGAATGTTGAAGAACGTGGTCGGGTCTTCATTCACCTGATCGAACGTGAACCGATACGTGATGTCGTCGGCGGCGTCGCCGAGAGCGGCGGCCGATGGCTGGTTCTTGATGTGGATCTCGTACCGGATGTTCTCCCCGAAGGTGCTGTAGTTGGGGCCACCTTCGGGCAGTTCAAGCGGGATATAGTTGGCGATGATCGTGACCGTGTTTGGATCGTCCGGCGAGACGAACGCATAGACGTCCGTGTTGTCGGCCAGCGGGTCATTGGCGATGAGCGGAGCCTCGCGGTGGCTGGAGGCGTCGCTTGGCGCAGGTGCGAGCAAGACCGGGCCGAGGGCGACGGCCAACAAGGCGACGCCAACGAGTCCAGCCCGGAGGAAGCGGAGAGGAGTGGGGTGCATGAGCAGGTCTCACGGGTTAATGAAACGGAAGGGCTCCATGAACGGTCACATTTCTGCTCACCCACAAGGTCATCGGGTGCTCATCTTGTGCTCACGCGGCCCGGTTCGGCTACTTTTCCGCACCGGACGCCTTGGCTCTGTCGCCCCTCGCTAGACTTGTCTTTGCCGTGTCTCTCCGCGACCACCTCCGTGAAACCCGCCACGCCCGGTTCGTCGGGCGGGTGGAGGAGTTGGCGCTATTCGCCTCAGCGGTGGGAGCTGAGGCGTTGCCGTTCTACATCCTCCAGGTCTACGGGCCGGGCGGCAGCGGCAAGACGGCCCTACTGGGCGAATACCAGCGACTCTGCGAGGAGCAGGGTCTTCCGGTGGCGTACCTGGATGCCCGCGATATCGATCCGACGCCCGATGCATTCGAGCGGGTGCTATCCGAGGCCATGGCCGGGCTCGATCCGGGGGCTGCGCGAGGGGTCGTGTTGGTCGACACCTACGAAGCGATCGACACGCTCGACGATTATCTGCGTCGGGTATGGCTGCCTGCGCTGGAGGAGCACCTGTTCGTGGTCATCGCGGGGCGCAACCGTCCGGCGCCCGCCTGGCAGGCCGATCCGGGCTGGCGCGAGGTCGTGCGGGTGCTTCCGCTGCGGAACCTGACGCCGGACGAGAGCACGGCGTTTCTACGTCTGCGCGCGGTACCCGAGGCGCAGCACGCCGCCGTTCTTGGCTTCACGCATGGGCACCCATTGGCCCTGGCGCTGGCCGCCGAGCGGGTACGCCAGGATCCGGTGACGCCCTTTGCACCGGGCGCGGCGCCCGACGTGGTGCAAGCGCTCTTGCAACGGTTCATGCTGGAAGCACCCAGCAAAGTCCACCGTGCGGCCCTGGAGGCGGCCGCGCTCGTCCGTGCTCTCACCGAGCCCTTGCTCGCCGCGCTGCTGGATACCGACGATGCCTACGAGGCGTTCACGTGGTTGCGCGGCCTCGCCTTCATGCAGGAAGGGCCACGGGGTCTCTTTCCGCATGACCTCGCGCGAGACGTGCTCCTGGCCGACCTGCGCTGGCGCGATCCCGCCCGTTTTGGCGCGTTGCACAAGCGAGCCCGGCAGTATTGCATGGAGCAGCTCCGCGAGGCGACGACTGACAATGAACGCGCTGAACTCATCGGAGCCTACGTCTTCCTCTACCGCACCAATCCCATCGTGCGTCCCATCCTGGGCACCCTGCGCGAGGCCTGGGAGAATACGGGGCCGCGCATGGTGGGGGCTCTGGAAGCTGCCGATGTACCTGCCCTCGTCGCGATGGTGGCCGCGCATGAGGGGGCCGCTGCCGCGGAGCAGGCCGCGCACTGGCTGGAACGGCAGCCCGAGCGCGTCCAGGTCTTTCGCGATGAGCAGGGGCAGCCTGCGGGCTTTCTGCTCCCGCTCCTCTTGGAGGACATGGACGACAGGCGTTCATCCGATCCAGCCACCGAGGCCGCGTGGCGCTATCTGGCCGAACACGCGCCGCTCCGCACGGGCGAACGCGCGCTCTTCTTTCGCTTCTGGATGGATGCAGAGGCCTACCAGGGAATTTCCGCAGTGCAAGGTCTCATCTTCTCCAGCATGGTCCGCATGTACCTGACCACACCGCGACTGGCGTTCTCCTTTTTACCCACGGCCGCAGCCGAGTTCTGGTCTACGATCTTCGCCTTCGCGCGGCTGCATCGTCTCCCAGAGGCCGACTACACGATGGGCGAACGCCCCTATGCGATGTTCGGCCACGACTGGCGGACGGAGCCCGTCGAGTTGTGGATGGAGCGGCTGGCGGAGCAGGCGCCGCTGGCCGGTCCAAACCAGCATGAGCGTATAGCGCGGCCCCGCCTGTTGGTCCTCAGCGAGCCCGACTTCGCCGAAGCTGTGCACGAAGCCCTCAAGCAGGTCGCACGGCCGCATCAACTGAGGGACAGCCCGTTGCTGCGCTCCCGGCTCGTTATGGAGCGCGCTGGTCATCAGGCGGACGAGGCTGAGCGCGTCACGGTAC
>JABDIZ010000114.1 GCA_013003465.1 Rhodothermaceae bacterium | reverse complement strand
GTGATGGAGTTCGTCGATGGCGTGCCTATCACGGACTACTGTGACGGGCGCGCACTGGGCGTCGAGGCCAGGCTGGCCTTGTTCGAGCAGGGGTGCGAGGCGGTGCAGCACGCGCACCGGCGGCTGGTCGTCCACCGCGACCTCAAGCCCTCGAACATCTTGGTGGCCGAGGACGAGCGCGGCGCGCCGCACGTCAAGCTCCTCGACTTCGGCATTGCCAAGCTGCTGGAGGCGGAACCCGATGAGATCGTCACGCGCCCTGGCATTCGGCCCCTGACCCCGGCCTACGCGGCGCCGGAGCAACGTCGGGGCGAGGCGGTGACGACGGCCTCGGACGTGTACGCGCTCGGAGTGGTGCTCTACGAACTGCTGGCCGGCCAGCGTCCGCCGGACCCGCTGAAGCCACCGAGTGCACGAGCAGCCGGAGACACAGCGCGACGGATACGAGGTGACCTCGACGTGATCTGCCTGAAGGCCCTGCGCGAGGAGCCGGAGGTCCGCTATGGCTCGGTCGAGGCGTTACTCGAGGATTTGCGCCGGCACCGGGCGGGACTGCCGGTCCAGGCCCGCCCGGCGTCGGCGGGGTACCGGGTGCGGAAGTTCGTGGGTCGGCACCGGATGGGCGTGGCGACAACCACCGCGTTCGTCGTGCTGCTGGCGGCGTCGGTGGTCGCGCTCGCGATGCAGCAGCAGCAGACGGCCCGCGAGCGCGATCAGGCGGCGGAGGTGACCCGCTTCCTCGGTGACCTCTTCTATTTTATTTTTAATTATACGGCTCCCACCGAGACCTTCACCGCACGCACGCTGCTGGCGCGTGGCGAAGCGCGCGCCGACGACCTGGCGGGGCAGCCGGCGGTCCAGGCGCACATGCTGCGCGGGCTGGGCAGCGCCTGGCTCAGCCTCGGGCGCTACGACCGGGCCGAGCCGCTGCTCGACCGTGCCCTGGCTCTCCGTCGTGCCCATCTCGGTAGGCAGTCGCTTGACCTCGCCGAGGCGCTCAGCGAACGCGCTCTGCTCGCCTACCTCACCGGGGACTACGACCAGGCCATCACACTCGACCGCGAGGCCCTCGCGATCGTGCAGCGGCGCTCTGGAACGGAGCCCGAGCGCGTGGCCGAGGTACTGGCCGATCTCGCGGTGGTGTACGCTGAGCAAGGGGGCTATGCCACCGCCGACTCGCTCTACCGCGAAGCCCTCGCTCTCCACCGACGAATGCAGGCAGACAGGCAAGACGACGCACTCGTCGTGCTGCGGAACTACGCGGCGCTTCGCTACCGGGAGGGCCGCTACGAAGCCGCCGATTCGCTCTACGCCCAGGCGCTCGCCGGACTCCGCGCCCTGCACGGTCCGGAGCACCCCGACATCGCGCACCTGCTATACAACCTCAGCACGCTGCACAGCGCGCAGGGCGATCACGAGGACGCGCTGCATCTCTCCCGCCAAGCCACTGCCATGTGGCGGCATCTCTTGGGAGACAGACACCCGGACGTGCTCGCCGGCATGACCAATCAAGCGGCCTTTCTCAGTAGGCTCGGTCGAACAGAGGAGGCGGAGGCGCTCTACCGCGAGGTGGCGGCTGCGCAACGCGAGCGGCTCGGCGCGCACCCCGAACTGGCGCTCACCCTGAACAACCTCGCCACCGTCTTGGCTCGCCAAGCCCGGTTCGACGAGGCCGAACCGCTCTACCGGGAAGCCCTTGCCATTCGGCGCGAGGCCTTCGGCGAGCGGCACCCCCGGGTTGCCAGCAGCCTGAGCAGCCTCGGCTCGGTGCTCCGCGACCAGGGCGACTACGACGAGGCCGAGCGCTACTACACGCAGGCGTTCGACATCCGGCGCGAGACGCTCGGGGCCGACCACCCCAGCGTGGCCTTCACCCTGCACGGCCTGGGCCGGCTGAAGCACCTCACCGGCGACCTCGCCGCCGCCGACACCCTCTACCGCGCGGCGCTCACCCTGCGCCGCCGCGCGCTCGGCGAGCGCCATGCCTCTACCGCGGACAACGAGGTGGACCTCGCCGCGTTGCTCACGGACCGGCGCGCCTTCGAGGAGGCCGAGTTGCTGTACCGAGATGCGCTGAGTATTTACGAGGAGTCGTTCGGCGATGAGCATCCTCGCATGCAGAAAGCTCGGGAGGGCCTCGCCGCTCTCTACGAGGCGTGGGACCGCCCCTCCGAGGCCGCCCGCTACCGATAGAGCACGCGGCCCCCCGCCTTCCGAGACGGAGGGCCGCCGGATCTTTAGGTCGTCGCAGACGGTCAGTGCACAAGCATGAGGCGCTGCGTCTGCACCACGCTGCCTGATTCCAGCCGGACGAGGTAGACGCCGCTCGGCAGACGGGCGCCGTCGAGCACGGCCTCGTGCCGCCCTGCCTCCACTGCACCTTCGACCAGCATAGCCACGGCACGTCCCAGCACGTCGTAGACGGCGAGCCGCACCCGCCCGGCTTCCGGTAGCGCGAAGCCGATAGTCGCACGCTCGTTGAACGGATTGGGGTACGCGCCCGCGAGCGTCGCCTCGGCAGGCAAAGTCTCGCTTCGGCTCACGGCCTCCGCGTCACCGCTGTTTCCAGCCAGGGTCCACGGCGACGCCTCGGCCACCGTCCACGTCTCCCAACTGCCCCCCCGTGCAGAGCCGGTGACGGTCACCGTGAACGCTTCCGAGTCAACCGTGGTGTTGGGGAATTGACCGATCCGCAGCGTGTAGGTGTACGACCCCGGCGGGGCGTTCTGGGGCACGTTCTGCACGAGGCTCCCATTGATCGTTTGCCCGGCCGGCACCGTCCCCGAGGCAATCACCGCCGAGAGCCCGCCGGGTGA
>JABDIZ010000102.1 GCA_013003465.1 Rhodothermaceae bacterium | reverse complement strand
GGACGCGGGCGACCTGCGTCGGGGCGAGCCGTGGCGGGAGGATGAGGCCCTGGTCGTCGCCGTGCGTCATGACGAGCGCGCCGACGAGCCGCGTCGAGACGCCCCAGGAGGTCGCCCAGACGTACTCCAACTCGTTGTTCTGGTTCTGGAAGGTGCAGTCGAAGGCCTTGGCGAAGTTCTGGCCGAGGAAGTGACTCGTGCCCGCCTGGAGCGCTTTGCCGTCCTGCATCAGCGCCTCGATGCAGTAAGTGTCCACGGCGCCGGGGAAGCGTTCGCTCTCCGTCTTGACGCCCTTGATGACTGGCATCGCCATCCACTCCTCGGCAAAGGTGGCGTAGACGTCGAGCATGCGGCGCGTCTCTTCGAGCGCCTCCTGCTCAGAGGCGTGCGCCGTGTGGCCCTCCTGCCAGAGGAACTCGGCTGTGCGGAGGAAGAGCCGCGTCCGCATCTCCCAGCGAACCACGTTCGCCCACTGGTTGATGAGCACCGGCAGGTCGCGCCACGACTGGATCCAGCGGCTGTAGGTGTCCCAGATGATCGTCTCCGAGGTCGGGCGGACGATGAGCGGCTCGTCGAGCTTGGCCTCCGGGTCCACGATCAGCTCGCCATCGTCGTCCGTGGTGAGGCGGTAGTGCGTGACGATGGCGCACTCCTTGGCGAAGCCCTCTACGTGGTCGGCCTCGCGGGCGAGGAAGCTCTGCGGGATGAAGAGCGGGAAGTAGGCGTTGCGGTGGCCCGTCGCCTTGAACATGCCGTCAAGGCCCTCGCGCATGTTCTCCCAGAGGGCGTAGCCGTTAGGCGGGATGATCATCGAGCCGCGGACGGGGGAGTAGTCGGCGAGCTGGGCAGCGCGCACGACGTCGATGTACCATTGGGCGTAGTCGTCGGCGCGCGTCGTGATCTTGTCGGCCATCGGGGACGGGGGTGTGGTGTTAGGCAAACAGGGACGCCTGCGCGGAGGCGCGTTCTAGGCGAGGAAGGGCCACGGCGTACCTTTTGCCTGGGTATGAACTGAGCAGATGCAAAAAACCACCGACACGGTTCGGGCGTGTTACTCCTCCGACCGGTTCGGCGGCTAGCCATCTGAGGCCGGGCAATATACCGGGCCGCGTCCGCGCGGTTCAACGCACCGGCTCGGCTCTGCCGAGCTTTCATCCGGCCGCTTTCTTCGTACTCTTCTGCTGACGTACCGCCTCGCCGGTTTGCTCTTTCAGCCTACGCAGCCATGACCACGCTCCGTTTCCGTCCCTCGCTCGTTGCTTCTTTGCTGGCGCTGGGCCTCGCGCTCCCGCTGTTTGCCGGATGCTACACGCAACTCGGCGCTGCCCCGGGTCCCGCCGATCCCGCCGTTACGCCCGTCGGCGATGAGCAGGTGACGCCGCGCATCGGCGTCGCCAATGATCCCTACCTCGAAGGCTATGAGGAGGGCTACGTGGAAGAAGGGTATGTGGACGAGGGCTACAGCGAAGGCTATACGGGCGATCCGAACGGCGGCGGCGTGGGCTGGAGCGTGGCCGCGCCCGATCCCGCGCGGCAATACAGCCAGTACGACCCCGATGCGGTCTCGGTCTCCCGCTACTACTACGCGGACGAGTCGACCTACTACTACGACGACGATTATTACGGCGACGATTACTACGCGGACGACTACTACGGCGACGATTATTACGATGACGGGTACTACTACGGGGGCTACTACGCGGACTACTACCGTTACACACCGCGCTATTACTCGCCGGTCTACACGTATTACCGGCCCTATACCTACTACCGGCCGTACTACAGCTACGCGCGGTATCGTCCGCATCACTACCGGCGCTCCTATCGGCGCTCGTTCTTCAACGTTGCCTACTACTACGATCCGTTCTACTACGGCGCCAGCTTCTACAACCCTTGGATTCCGTGCTGGACTCCTGGCTTCTCTATCTCCCTTACCTTTGGCTCGGGCCGGTACTACTCGCCCTATTATGCGGGGGGGGGCTACTACAACGGCTACTACGACGGGTATTCCGATGGCTACTACGACGGATCGTATGGCTATGGCGGCTACTACGGCGGTGGGTATTACAACGGCGGCTATTACGGCAACCGCTACGATGGCTGGCGTGCCCGCAACTGGTATCAATACCGTGACCGCGATGGGGACCGCGACGGTGACCGCGGGCCTGTGACGCTGGCCAACGGGCCGGTGCGTGCGGACC
>JABDIZ010000092.1 GCA_013003465.1 Rhodothermaceae bacterium | reverse complement strand
GTACCTAGTTCACTTCTATCACAACCATGAGAGCTGTCAGTTCAATCTTTAGCGTGTTAGCCGTGTTGGTGTTGTTCGGTTGCATGGCCTGTTCTACCCTTGATAGAACGAGCCAACCAAATCCTGAAGGCCCTCATGGCGGAATCTGGTTGGATACCTGGACATGGTCGATGGAGCAGTTCGTCCAAACAGCATTGAGTAGAGATCGAATCAGTCACCTATACGTCTATGGAGATCACTGGGCGTCTCTGCCCGGAGTCTCAGTCCCAATTGATTCAATCACCTTCGCTAACTCAAGCTTGATAACGAACACATCTCTTTGCGATATACGCGGCCTGAAGTATGTCGCCGTCGAAGGTCCCACTATCAATATCTCAGATCTCAGGTTTGACATCAGCGAGTGCGTAGAGCATTTACACCTGAACCTTTGACTTAGCCCGAAACCAACAGCTTCTGCTCTATCTGAGCTTGGCCGGCCTCTACCTCCACATCCCCTTCTGCACGCAGCGCTGCGTCTACTGCGACTTCTACTTCGTGACGACGCAGCGCACCACCGCCCCATTCGTCCGCGCGATGGAGGCGGAGATCGAGGCGTACGGCCGTGAGTTCGGCACGCAGGAACCCGTCGAGACACTCTACCTCGGCGGCGGGACGCCCTCCCTCCTGCCCCTTGAGGAGGTCGCCCACCTCATCGCCGCCGTCGAACAGCACTTCGACACGAGCGCGCTGGCCGAGGTGACGCTGGAGATGAATCCCGAGAACGCCACGCCAGACTATCTGCGCGGCCTCAAGGCCCTCGGCGTCACGCGCCTCTCGCTCGGCATCCAGTCGTTTTTCGCGGATGACCTCGCGTTCATGAACCGCGCGCATGACGCCGCGCAGGCCGAGGCCGCCGTCGAAGCCGTCGGCGCCGTGTTCGACGATTTCTCGGTGGACCTCATCTTTGGCCTCCCCGAGCAGCCGTTCGAGTACTGGGGCGCCAACCTCGAAAAGGCCGTCCGCCTCGGCGCGCCGCACCTCTCCACCTACAGCCTCACCATCGAAGACCGCACGCCGCTCGCCAAGCAGGTCGCCCTCGGCCGCGTCTCCCCCGTCACCGACGAGACGATGCGCGAGCGCTTCCTGTTCACGATGGAGTTCCTGACCGCGCGCGGCTTCGATCACTACGAGGTGTGCTCGTTTAGCAAACCGGGCCATCGGAGTCGGCACAACCAGGGCTACTGGCGGCACCGCAACTACCTCGGCTTCGGCCCGAGCGCGCACGCGTTCTGGAAGACGACGCGCTCGCTGGCGCACCGCTGGTCGAACGTCCGTCACCTCGGCCGCTACCAGGCGCTCCTCGAACAGCACGAGTTGCCCCTCGACGAGCGCGAGCAGATCCCCCCGGACGCCCTCGCCGACGAGCACATCCTCCTCTCGCTCCGTCTCATGGAGGAGGGCCTCGACCTCGCCCGGCTGCGCGACGAGTACGGCGTAGACCTGCGCCTCGAAAAGCGCGCCGCCCTCGCCGACCTCGAACGCGGCGGCCTCGTCACCGTCACCGACGACCGCGTGCGCCTCACCCGCGAGGGCGCCGTCGTGGCCGACGCCGTGGCGCTGAAGCTGATCGGGTGAGCGCCACTGTCGCTTGGGCTCGCTCCCAATCCGTCATCCCGAGCGGAGTGAGCGTCAGCGAACGCAGTCGAATGGATCTAGTCGCAACCCGCCGGAGGCTATGGGAGACCACCGAATAGCTCGCGACTAGATCCCTCGGCTTCGCTCGGGATGGCAAGCATGTGGGTTCGGGAGGACAGGGCGAGGGTTGGGTACCTTTCGCCGCGTTTCACCCGTTGGTCCCCCATGCGCCGATTCCTCCAGCTGCTTCCCGTCCTGCTCATCCTCGCTGCCTGCGCCGACGACCCGACACCTCCCTCGGCTTCCAATAACGGAGAATGCGAGGAGACGCCCGGCATCACCTACCGCACCGACGCCCAGCTCACCTTCCTCCGCCCGGACAGCACGGTGATCAAGGAGATCGGCATCGAAATCGTGGCCCGCGCCTCGACCATCCAGCGCGGCCTGATGCAGCGCCAGTGCCTCCCCGACGACTGGGGCATGCTCTTCGTCTTCCCCAACGCGGCCCCGCGCACCTTCTATATGGCCAACACGCCGCGCTCGCTCGACATCATGTTCTTCTCCGCCGACTCGACGCTGCTCAATGTGGCGAAGTACGCCGAGCCCTTCGACCCGAACGTGTTGCCCTCCGACGGCCCGGCGCGGTTCGTCGTCGAGACGCCCGCGGGCTTCGCCGACCGCTTCGGCCTCGGCGCGGGCGACCGCATTATGTGGACGGCACCAAGCGCCAATTGAACAACGGGTGAAAGCGCGTGCCCTGGGCACCAGGCGCGGAGCAGCCTCGTTCTGGACGGGAAGCGAGCCGCGTGGCCGGTTCCCCCGGCCGTCGCCACGCTTGACCCCGCCGCCCCGTAAGGCGCGCGGGGTCTTTTCTGTTCGGGGCTTACTCTGCTGCGGGCCTCTCAATCCGCTCATCCCCGACTTGATCGGGGATCTAGAACAAGACGACGACTTCTCCGGATTCCCGCCTTCGCGGGAATGACCGTGAGGCGGAAGCCACGCTGCAACGGAGGATTCGGGGCTCAGCGTCCCCAGCTCCTACAACGAGAACGATTCACCGCAGGCGCAGGTGCGGCTGGCCTGCGGGTTGTCGAAGTGGAAGCCCTTGCCCTCCAGCCCGTCCGTGAAGTCGAGCGTGGTGCCGTCGAGGTAGAGATAGCTGCGGCGGTCCATGAGCACGCGGAGGCCCTGCTCTTCCACGAGGTGGTCGCCTTCACCCATCACGGAATCCCAGCCGAGGTCGTAGGTCAGGCCGGAGCAGCCGCCTTCCACGACCGCCACGCGGAGGTAGTCGGTGTCGAGGTTCACGCCCTCGCTCACAGCCACCGTGCGGAGGCGGTCGGCGGCGCGGGCGGTGATCTGAATCGAGGCAGCGGTGGTTTCCATAACGGACAGGAGACGGGCGGCTTTGGGGAAACTTAACCGGGCGGGGGCAACTGTTTAGATCGAGTCTGCATAACATCGGCCGGCCGCGCGGGTTTCCCCCGCCATGAAGGCTTCATGGACCGCACGGAATGGGCCCGTTCCCAGGGAACCGGGCATACCCCACGCGGTACCGCTCCGACCGCTCCCACCTACGCTCCCCCCTATGCCGACCTACACCGAACACGACTTCTTTGAGGACGTGGCCGAGGAAGGCTACAAGTACGGCTTCGTCACCGACGTCGAGTCCGAAAAGGCCCCGAAGGGCCTCAGCGAGGACACGATCCGCTTCATCTCGGCGCAGAAGAACGAGCCCGAATGGCTCCTCGAGACGCGCCTGAAGGCGCTCCGGCACTTCTTCACCCTCCTCGACGACGGCGGCCTCCCCGAATGGGCGCACCTCGACCTGCCGACCATCGATTTCCAGGACGCGTACTACTACGCCGCCCCCGGCAAGAAGGCCAAGTACGACTCCATCGACGACGTGCCGCCCGAGATCCTGGCCGACTTCGAGCGGCTCGGCATTCCGCTCAGCGAACAGGCCGCCCTCGCGGGCGTGGCCGTCGATGCCGTGATGGACTCCGTCTCCGTCGCCACGACGTTCAAGGAGGAACTCGCCAAGCACGGCATCATCTTCTGCTCGTTCTCCGATGCGGTCGAGAACCACCCGGAGCTGGTGCAGCAGTACATGGGCACCGTCGTGCCCTACACCGACAACCTGTTCGCGGCGCTCAACTCGGCCGTCTTCTCCGACGGCTCATTCTGCTACATCCCACCGGGCGTCCGCTGCCCGATGGAGCTGTCCACATATTTCCGCATCAACGAGGCCAACACGGGCCAATTCGAGCGGACGCTCCTCATCTGCGACGAGGGCGGCTACGTCTCCTACATGGAAGGCTGTACCGCCCCGATGCGTGATGAAAATCAGCTCCACGCGGCCATCGTCGAGATCGTCGCGCACAAGGACGCCGAGGTGAAGTACTCGACGGTCCAGAACTGGTACCCCGGCAATGCCGAGGGCCAGGGCGGCATCTACAACTTCGTGACCAAGCGTGGGCTTTGCGAAGGCGCGCGCTCCAAGATCACGTGGACGCAGTTGGAGACGGGCTCCGCGATCACGTGGAAGTACCCGTCCTGTATCCTCAAGGGCGACCACTCCGTCGGCGAATTCTACTCGGTGGCCTTCACCAAGGATTACCAGCAGGCCGACACCGGCACGAAGATGATCCACATCGGCAAGAACACGAGAAGCTACATCGTGTCCAAGGGCATCTCCGCCGGCCGTGGTCAGAACACGTACCGCGGTCTCGTCAAGGTGCTCAAGAGTGCCGAGAACGCGCGCAACTACAC
>JABDIZ010000087.1 GCA_013003465.1 Rhodothermaceae bacterium | reverse complement strand
GTCTACACCATCCAGGTCACGCAGACGCAGGATCGGAGCCAGGAGCCGCTCTTTGCCTTCGACGTGAACGTGGAACTGAACTTCCCGAACGCCCCGCGCGAGGTGCGGCGCTTCCACCTTGCCAGCGCCGATACGACGCTCCGCTTCCGCGTCCCTGAAAAACCTTCGTTCGTGCGCTTCGATGAGGGCAACTGGCTCTTCGCCGACATCGCCCTGACGCAGCCGGTCGATGAACTGGTGGCCATGTCCGCCGCCGACGATGAGATGGCTGGGCGCTACGATGGCGTGGACGCGCTCGCCGACTTGCCCGAGAACCCGGTGGTTCGGCAGGCCCTGGTGGCGGCGCTCACCGATATCCATCCCAAGGTGCGGGAGCGTGCAGCCGAGGCGCTGGAAGACTACATCCGTGCGCCTGGCGTGGCGGAGGCGCTAGCCCGCCGCATCCGCGACCCCGAAGCGTCGGTGCGGGGCACTGCACTGGACGCGTTGAGCACGACCGAGAATACCGGTTTGCTCGAGAGCACGCTCCGGGAGGCCCTTGCCGACTCCTCCTACGGCGTAGTGGCTGCGGCCATTCGACTCTACGCCGCGCGCTTCCCGGAGCAGGCCTATGACGCCTACGAAGCCGAAGGCCTCCCAGAGCTGACCTCCTGGAACGGGGTTGTGGAACAGGCGCTGATGCAAGCCATCGGGACGCTCCGCGACGAGCGGGGCGGGACGGTGCTGCTGGCGCGCGTGGGCCCAAACAACCCGGATGCGGTGCGCGCAGCGGGCGCTGCAGGCATTCAGGTTCTTGCCTTGGACCACGCAGTGCTCCGCGAGCCCGCCCGGGAGGCCTACCGGACCTATCTGGACGACCGGTTGGAGGCCGTTCGGCTCGCCGTTGTGCGAGGACTCGCGCGCTTTGGCGAGGCAAGCGATATTGCCCGGCTCGAAGAACGACTGGAAGTCGAGGAGAGCGACGAGGTAAAGGCGGCGCTCCGTATGGCACTGGGGCAGATCCGCAGCCGCCAGAGCGGAACGCAACTCGATCAGTGAGCCAGAAGACGGGCGCGGAGAGCGGTATCTTGGCCGCTCCCTCTGCCCCGTTTTTCCCATGGATGAGTTGCTCCAGCGCGTTGACGCGCTCGCGACCTACCTCGACATTCCTGGCCGCCGCACCCGCCTCGCCGACCTCCAGCAGCAGCGCCTCAGCCCCGACTTCTGGAACGACCCGGATGCCGCGCGCGAGGTCGAGCAGGAGGTCGCCGCGCTCAACGACTGGCTCGACACCTTCGAAGCCCTCGAACGCCGCCGCGACGACATCCTGACGCTGGAGGAACTGCAAGCGGAGGAGGAGGACGCGGGCCTCGGCAGCGAGATCGAGCGGGAACGCGCTGCGCTCGAACGAAGCGTCGAAGCGCTGGAACTGCGCGGCATGCTCTCCGGCGAGGACGACGCCCGTGACGCCATCGTCAACATCAACCCCGGCGCGGGCGGCACCGAGGCGCAGGACTGGGCCGAACTGCTGCTGCGCATGTACACGCGCTACGGCGAGCGGCAGGGCTGGACCGTCGAACTGGTCGAGTATCAGGAAGGGGAGGGGGCCGGGATCAAGAGTGCCACGCTGCGCATCGCCGGGCGCTTCGCCTACGGTTATCTCAAGGCCGAGAGCGGCGTCCACCGCCTCGTCCGCATCTCGCCCTTCGACTCGTCCGGGCGGCGTCACACGTCGTTCGCGTCGGTCTTCGTCTACCCCGAGATCGACGACACCATTGAGGTGGATCTGTCCAGCGGCGAGTTGGAGTTGCAGCGCTTCCACTCCGGCGGCAAGGGCGGGCAGAACGTCAACAAGGTGGAGACGGGCGTGCGCTACGTGTGGACGGGCGTCCTCTCGAACGGCGAAAACGTGAAGGTGGCGGCGGAGTCCACGGAGGAGCGGAGCCAGTTGCAGAACCGCGAGCGCGCGATTGCGCTGCTCAAGAGCCGCATCTATGGCATGGAGCAGCAGATCCGCGAAGCCGCCAAGGACGCGCTGGAGGGCTCGAAGAAAAAGATCGAGTGGGGCAGTCAGATCCGCTCCTACGTCTTCCAGCCCTACACGATGGTCAACGACCTTCGCACTGATCTCAAGATCACCGACGTGCAGGGCGTGATGGACGGTGACCTCGAACCGTTCATCAAGGCGTACCTGCTTCAGGAAACGGGGTCGGGCACCACGGAGTAGCGATGACCGAGCGCTTCGACTTCCTCGTGATTGGCTCTGGCGTGGCTGGGCTAACGTTCGCACTCAAGGCGGCGGAGCAGGGCACCGTCGCCATCGTCACGAAGAAAGCATCGGCGGAGTCGAATACGAACTACGCACAGGGCGGCATCGCGGCCGTCATGGACCCGGCAGATGATGTGGAAGACCACATCCGCGACACGCTCATCGCGGGGGCGGGGCTGTGCGACGAAGCAATCGTCCGCATCGTCGTGACGGAAGGGCCGGAGCGTGTCCGCGAGTTGATGGAATTGGGCGCCGAGTTCGACCGCGATCCCGAGGGTGACCTGCACCTCGGCCGCGAGGGCGGGCACTCAGCCAATCGGATCGTCCACGCCGCCGACATGACCGGGCGCGAGGTGGAGCGCGCGCTCCTTGCGGCCGTGCGCAGCCATCCGCGCATCCGGCTGTTCGAGTACCACTTTGCCGTGGACCTCATCACCGAACACCACCTCGGGCAGGATGTGGCGGCTGTCTGGCCAGATGTGCACTGCTTCGGGGCCTACGTCTTGGACGAGGAGGCCGAGCGGGTGGATACGATTCTCGCCAAAGCGACGCTGCTCGCGGCAGGCGGCGCCGGGCAGGTCTACCTCCACACCACGAATCCCGCCGTGGCGACGGGCGACGGCATCGCGATGGCCTACCGTGCCAAGGCGGTGATCGCCAACATGGAGTTCATCCAGTTTCACCCGACGAGCCTCTACCTGCCCGGTGTGGACTTCGGGGGGCGCTCGTTCCTCATCACCGAGGCGGTGCGCGGCGCCGGCGGCATCCTCCGCAACCTCGGCGGCGAGCGCTTCATGCCCGACTACGACGAGCGCGCCGAATTGGCCCCACGCGACATCGTGGCCCGCGCCATCGACGACCAACTGAAGCGGCGTGGCGAGCCGCATGTCTGGCTCGACATCAGCCACAAGCCGTCCGACGAGGTTCTCCGCCACTTCCCAAACATCCAGGAGACGCTGCTCGGGCACGGCCTCGACATGACGACCGGGCCGATTCCGGTCGTTCCGGCCGCGCACTACACCTGCGGCGGCGTCCAGGTGGATGCCCACGCACAGACCTCCATCGGTGGCCTGTTTGCCTGCGGCGAGGTGACGTGCTCGGGGCTGCACGGGGCCAACCGTCTCGCCTCCAACTCGCTCCTCGAAGCACTCGTCTTCGCCAACCGCGCCATCGAACCGGCCGTGGCCTACACACAGGCGAGCGCGTGGCGGGACGCCGTTCCCGCGTGGGACGAAAGCGGCACCGAGAACGCCCGCGAGTGGGTGCTCGTGCAGCACAACCTCGGCGAGGTGCGCCGCGTGATGAGCGACTACGTCGGGATCGTCCGCTCGATGCTGCGGCTCGACCGTGCCGCTCGCCGGGTGAGCCTGCTCTACGAGGAGACGGAAAACTTCTACGAACGCACGCGGGTTTCGTCGCAACTCTGCGAACTGCGTAACCTGATCGCGGTGGCGCACCTGATCGTGGAAAGTGCCCGCCGCCGCACCGAGAGCCGCGGCCTCCATTTCATGCTCGACTTTCCCGAGCCCAACCCGGCGCAGGCGCACGACACGGTCTTCGACTATGCGCTGACGGGAACAGGCTGATGTATCGGTAGGGTCTCAGCGGAGGTAGGGGAGAGGGTCTTCGAGGCAGAAGTAGGGCGAGTCGGCCGCGAACTGCTTGAGCGTAGGGATGTGGCCCTGGCCATAGACCACGAACAGGCGGTCGCCAGGATCGGCAATGCGGTTCAGGTTGGCGAAGATGAGCAGGTTGCGTCGGTACCAATCGGCCACGAGGTCTGGCCCGGCGTAGTTGTCGCCCTCCGCAATAGGGACGAAGACCCGCAGGTAGACTTCGTGGGCAAGATGCAAACTCTCGGGCCGATTCATCCGGTGCAGCATCTCACTGATCGTGCCGGTGGCAAGCCAGGTGCCCATCGAATCGATGGCCATCTGGCCGATCTGCTGGAGTTCGGCCATCCGGGCCCCGTGTGCAGGATTGGCGGCAAGGACGGGGCCAAGCGCCTCGTTGTTGAGCATCAACTGCACATCGATGGGATGGATGGTCGTGTGGCCGAGTTGGCGCGCGAGACGGAAGCCGATCTGCTCCTCTTCACTGCGTCGCAGTTCCCGCTCTCCCGCGATGTAGGCTTCATACCGCGCCACGGTGGCGCGGTCGGCCCACGGGGCCTCAACAGCAACCTTCGTCGGATCAAACGCCGCGAGTCGGTCCACAAGGGTTCGGATTTCTTCTTGCCGGGTCGGCACGAGCACGTCATCCGCTTCCAGGTTGAACGTGTCCATGCCCGGATTGCTCATGTGGTAGCTGCCGAGCAGCAGGACCGGGATGCGGTCGTCGTCAGCCTGGCAGGCGGGGTCGGGTACCTCGCCCCAAGAGAGTTCCGGTGGGGTTTGTGCCTCCGTTACCGAGGCGACGAGGCCGGTCATGCAGGCCAGCAGGACAAAAGGTGTAGAGCGCATCGGGATGGTGGGTACACGGAGCGGGGAAACGCAAAAAGACAACATAGAGCGGGGACGGTAGACAGCCGGGGTAAATCCATGGCTTCTCACGCTGCGTAGAGTCTGCGAGAAAGCGCAATCTCAGTGAAGCCCTCAGAATCGCGGATTCCAAGCGTTCTCGGCGGGATCCCGACGCACCAGTAGGCGTCTGATGGATTGCACGGCGCGCGGGGGGCGCCGTATCTTGCGTGCTGCCTCTCACGGGGGCAGCCGAGGCGGTTCCCCCGCCTCTTGTTGTTTCGGCGCCCTGGCTTTTGCCACCGCCACGGCGACGCCTGTTCCCCCGAACGGGCGTTTTCCATATGCCCCAACTTCCAACCGACAACCTCGATCTCGTCGCTCGCGTCCGCGCCCTCGCGGAGGACGCGGTGGACGGCACCGATCTCTACGTTGTGGACGTGGAGGTGCGGGGCCGCCAGGGCGGGCGCGTGGTAGACGTATTCGTCGATGCGGACGACGGTGCAGGCATTGATGCGATCAAAGAGGCCAGCCGCAGCCTCAGCTTCCTGCTCGATACCGAAGACCTCATCAAAGGCCAGTACCGCCTCAACGTCTCCTCGCCCGGTGCCGACCGGCCGCTCGCGTTACCGCGTCAGTATCCCAAGCACGTGGGCCGTGACGTCGAAGTGACCTACGCCGTCGGCGAGGAACTCGTCACGGTTACGGGAACGCTCGCTCGCGCCGATGAGACTACGATTGCCGTGGCCGTAGCTGGCCAGGACGCGCCTACCGGGATCACCTACGACACCATTCGCGAAGCCCGCGTGCTCCTGCCCTGGTAGCACCGCCTCGCCCTGCATTCAGACCGACGACTCATGCAAAGTTCTGTTCTCGTTTCCTCCTTCGCCGAAATCGCGCGCGAGAAGGACATCGACCGTGACACCCTCCAGGTGATCATCGAGGACGTATTCCGCGCGATGATCAAGAAGCGCTACGGCGCCGACGAAAGCTTTGAGATCATCCTCAACCCCGACAACGGGGACATCCAGATCATGCACATCCGCGAGGTCGTGGACGACTACGACCTCGAAGACCCCGTCACGCAGATCGAGGAGGGCGATGCGCTTGAAATCGACGAAGACTACGAAGTAGGTGACGAAGTGGCCGAGTCCGTTCAGGTCGATCACTTTGGGCGCCGCGCCGTGCAGACCGCGCTGCAGACCTTCCGGCAGAAGATCCGCGACATCGAGAAGGAGAAGATCCACCGCGACTACTCCGAGCAGATCGGCGAGATCGTCGTCGGCGAGATCTACCAGACGCGCCGCCGCGAGGTGCTCATCATCCACAACAAGGTGGAACTCGTCCTGCCCAAGAGCGAGCAGATCTACAAGGACCGCTACCGCAAGGGCGACATGCTCCGCGCGGTCGTCCTGGATGTGGAGCGCGACGCCGGAGCCGGGCCGCAGGTCGTCATCTCGCGCACCGCGCCCGTCTTTATCGAGCGACTCTTCGAACTCGAAGTGCCCGAGATCTACGACGGCATCGTGGAGATCAAGAAGGTCGTCCGCGAGCCCGGCGACCGTGCCAAGGTGGCCGTCATCAGCCACGACGACCGCGTCGATCCCGTCGGCGCCTGCGTCGGCGTCAAGGGCTCACGCATCCACGCCGTCGTCCGCGAACTCGGCAATGAGAACATCGATGTGATTCCGTGGACCACGGACACGGTCGAGTTCATCAAGCGCGCCCTCGCACCAGCCAAGCCGATCAAGGTCGAACTGCACGATGAACTCGATCCGCCGCGCGCCCGCGTCACCGTCCCGGCCGACGAGGTCTCGATGGCCATCGGCCGCGGCGGCCAGAACATCCGGCTCGCCTCCAAGCTGACCGGCTACGAACTCGACGTCTACCGCAACATCAAGGAGGACGAAGAGGACGTGGACATCGGCGAGTTCTCCGACGCCATCCCCGCCGAGATCATCCAGCGTCTAAAGAACATCGGCTGCGACACGGCCAAGGCCGTCCTCGAACTCTCCGCCGACGAACTCGCGCGCCGCACCGAGCTCGATAAGGAACAGACCGAGAAGATCATCATGCTGATGGAGGCCGAGTTCGCCGACGAGCGGGCTGCCGCCGAAGCCAAGCTGGCCGAAGCGAAGGCCGCTGCCGAAGCCGAGTTGATCGCAGAAAACGCCGAGGCGGATGCAGACGAAGCAACCGCTGAGGTGGACGACGCCGAGGACGTTCCAGCCGAAGCCATCGACGACGCGGCGGTGGCGTCCATCCCGGAGACCCAGCCCGAGGCCGCCGCTGCGGCTCTCGTCGCTGAACCAGAGATCGAGGCGCCTGAGGCCGCTGTCGCGGAAGCCGACCACGTTGGTGACCCTGCTTCCGAGGCGCCCGACGCATCGGAGCCGGTGACCGATGCGGCCGAGACCCCGATGGCTGAAGCTGCGGCCGAAGCCGACGAGGAGCGCGCCGACGCCTAGTCGGATTCCGTATTCTGTACCTGTTCGAGGCTCCTGCCCCGTCACCCCAACCCCCCTGTATGGCCACGGTCACACGAAAAAAGAGGAAGTCAGACAAACCCAAGAGCGTCCAGCTGTTCCGGGTGCTCCGCGAGCTCAATGTGGCCGCGGAGACCATCGTGGAGACGCTCCGCGACAAGGGCTTTGAGCTGGATGCCAAGCTGGCGGCTGGCGACCTGAACGCCAAGCTCGCGCCCGAGATGTACGACGCGCTCCGCGCGGAGTACATCGACGACGCCGAGGCGGCTGCCCGTGTCGACGAGCGCCGTGCGCAGCTCGAGGCCAAGCGGCGCGCCGAAGAAGGCCTTGCGCCCGACGTAGAGGAGGCGCCCGAGCCGGAACCTGTAGAGGCCGCGCCCGAGGCTTCAGAGGTGGTCGTCGAAGACGAAGAGCCCGTCGCTCCGGCCGAGCCTGTCCTCGACCTGCCCGTGGACGAGGAGCCGGTAGCCCCCGCCGAGCCTGTCATCGACACAGAAGCGGCTGAAGCACCCGAGATCGAAGCAACGGCGGCGGATCCCGAGGTCGAGACGCCCGAGCCGGAAGCGGTGGAGGAGGCACCCGCGCCTGATGTGCCGGAGCCGGTCGTGGCAGAGGCCGCCGATACCGAGGCAACTGAGCCTGTGGCAGAGACGGAAGCGTCCGCTGCCGAGGCCACGGATGCCGAGGAGCCCGAGGCCACGGATGCCGAGGAGCCCGAGGCACTCGCCGAGCCCGACGATGAGGAGGACGGCGTGGAGGAGGAGCCGGGCGTTTTGCGCGGTGACCGCTACAACCTCTCCGGCCCTACGGTGGTCGGCAAGATCGATCTCTCCAGTCTCGATTCTGGGAAGCGGCGCAAGCGGAAGCGGAAGAAAGACGCGCCCGCGGCCACACCTGTTGCCGCAGAGTCCGACGCGCCAAGCAGCCGCAAGCGCGGCAAGAAGGGCAAGAAGAAAGTCGACCAAGCTGAAGTCGAGGCGAACGTCCAGCAGACGTTGCAGAGCCTCGAACAGGGCACCGGTCGAGGCCGCCAGAAGCGGCGCCGTATGCGGCGCGAGGAGCGCGCCGCCGAGCGCGAGGCCGAGATGCAGCGCTTCGAGGAGATGGCCTCCACGCTGCGCGTGATGGAGTTCATCTCCACCGGCGAACTCGCCGACGCGATGCGCGTGCCGGTCTCCGAGGTGATCCAGAAGGGCTTCGGCCTCGGTATGATGGTCTCCATCAACCAACGCCTCGACGCCGACACCATCGCCGTCATCGCCGACGAATTCGGCTTCGATGTCGAGTTCATGACGGAGGTGGAAGAGGAACTCGACCTCATCACGGAGGATGCGCCCGAAGACCTCCAGCCGCGTAGCCCTGTCGTGACCATTATGGGCCACGTCGACCACGGCAAAACCTCGCTGCTCGACTATATCCGCGAGGCCACCGTCGTGGCGGGCGAGGCCGGCGGCATCACGCAGCACATCGGCGCCTACTCCGTGACGCTGGAGGACGGTCGCGAGATCACCTTCCTCGACACGCCGGGCCACGAGGCCTTCACGGCTATGCGTGCCCGTGGTGCGCAGGTGACGGATCTGGTCATCGTCGTCGTCGCCGCCGACGACCAGGTGATGCCCCAGACCATCGAAGCCATCAACCACGCGCGAGCCGCCGAGGTGCCGATGGTGATCGCCATCAACAAGATGGACCGCAACGAGGCCAACCCCGACCGCATCATGCAGCAGCTCTCCGAGCAGGGCGTGATGGTGGAGCAGTACGGTGGCCAAGTGCAGGCCGAGATGATCTCGGCCAAGACCGGCATGGGCGTCGAAGAACTGCTCGAAAAAGTGCTCATCGAATCGGAACTGCTCGAACTCCAGGGCAATCCGAACCGCCAGGCTGTCGGGACGGTCATCGAGGAACGCCTCGACAAGGGCCGCGGCGTCGTGGCTACAGTGCTCGTGCAGACGGGCACGCTGCGCGTTGGTGACATCTTCGTGGCGGGCACCGAATCCGGTCGCGTCCGCGCCATGTTCGACGAGCGCGACAACCGGATCCAGGAGGCCGGGCCGAGTGAGCCTGCCGCCATCCTCGGCTTCTCCGGCTCGCCGAACGTCGGCGACCGCCTCGTGGTGCTCGAAGACGAGCGCGAAGCGCGTGACATCGCCTCCAAGCGGCAGCAGCTCCAGCGGCAGCAGGTGATGCATGCTCGTCGGCACGTCTCGCTCGACGACCTCTCGCGCCGCATGGCCCTCGGCGAGTTGACCAACCTCAACCTCGTCGTCAAGGGCGATGTGGGTGGCTCGGTCGAAGCGCTCAGCGATTCGCTGTTGAAGCTCGCCAACGACGAAGTGGCCGTCCAGATCGTCCACTCGGGGGTGGGGGCCATCAACGAGAGCGACGTGATGCTCGCGGCGGCCTCGGACGCCATCATCATCGGCTTCCAGGTGCGCCCCGTAGCGGGCGTCCGCACGATTGCCGAGCGTGAGGAGATCGACATTCGCCTCTACTCAGTCATCTACGACGCTATCGAAGAAGTCCGCGATGCGCTCGAAGGGCTGCTCTCGCCCGAGGAGAAGGAGACCATCCTGGGCACCGTCGAGGTGCGCGAGATCTTCCGCGTGCCGAAGGTCGGGACCATCGCGGGCTCCTACGTAGTCGAGGGGAAGGTGAACCGCAACAACCGGGTGCGTCTCGTGCGTGACGGCGTGGTGATCTACGAGGGCGCCATTAGCTCGCTCAAGCGTTTCAAGGATGACGTGCGCGAAGTGGCCTCGGGCTACGAGTGCGGCCTCTCCATCCAGGGCTACAACGACATCAAGGTCGGCGACCAGATCGAGGCCTTCGAGATCGTCGAGCACAAGCGCCAACTTACTGTTTAGTTCGTGGTCCGTGGTTCATTACCCGTGGCTGGTTTGTGCCGCCCCGGCAGCTTTTCCACGGACCACTGACCACGGACCACAGACATGTCAATACGAACCGAGCGCGTTGCCAGGATGCTCCAGCGGGAGGTCGCCGATCTCTTGCAGGGCGAGTTCCACGAGACGAGCCAGTCCATGCTCACCGTCACCGAGACGCGCGTGACCAAGGACCTCGGCATCGCCTACATCAACGTGAGTGTCCTCGGCGATACGCCCGAGCAAAGGCAGGCCGCCTTCAAGCGGCTCGACGCGATCACGCCGCAGGTCCGGCAAGCCCTTGCCCAACGCATCCGCCATCAAGTCCGCCGCATCCCCGAACTGCGCTTCTTCCTCGATGAGACGCAGCAGTACGCGGCCCACATGAACGAACTGTTCGCGCAGATCAAGGCCGAGCGCGACGAGCGCGGTGATGATGAGGTCGAGGGCGAAACGCCCGGCGTCCGCGAGGATGACTGAGTGTTGCGTGTTACGTACTGGAGACCTGAACACGTAACACGCAATTCGTAACTGCCCTCATGCCCGATTCCGCCGCTCTGCCGGTCCTCACGCGCACGGACGCCCTCCCAGACGGAGACGGAGCCGCGCTGCTCGTGGACAAGCCGCCCGGCATGACCTCATTCGGAGTGGTTAAGAAGGTGCGCTGGCTGCTGGGCATCAAGAAAGTGGGACATGCCGGTACGCTCGACCCCATGGCGACCGGGCTGCTCATTCTCCTGCTCGGCCGCGACGCGACGCGCCAGCAAGATCGCTTCATGGGGCTGCCCAAGGTCTACACCGGTACACTCCGCCTCGGCGAAACGACAGCCTCCTACGACGCGGAGACGCCCGTAGACGCGCGCACGCCCGCGGATCATCTTACCGATGCAGAACTGGACGCCGCGCGGCTGGGATTCCTCGGCGAGATCGAGCAACGCCCGCCGATTTACTCGGCCATCAAAGTCGGAGGCGAGCGGCTCTATAAGAAGGCGCGGCGCGGCGAGACCAGCGAGACCGTAGCGATCAAAACGCGCCCTGTGACCATCACTCGGTTCGACCTTACGGCTCGGCACGGTGCCGATGTGGACTTCGTTGTGGAATGCTCGAAGGGCACCTACATCCGCTCGCTCGCGCACGACTTCGGGCAGGCGCTCGGCGTCGGCGCGCATCTGACAGCGTTGCGGCGCGAGGCCATTGGCCCCTTCGGCGTAGACGAAGCCTGGACGCTCGGCATGCTGGAGGAGACGGCGAGCCGGAGAGGCGAGGGAGCGGAGAGGTAATGGCTTCGATTCCTCGGCTCTTCGTTTCCTGGACTCCTAACCCATGACGCGCGAATACGGCTATGACGAGATCACCCGCGACGACCGCGCCGTGCTCACCACCGGTACGTTCGATGGGGTACATCGCGGGCATCAGGCCATTCTCCAGTACCTCGTGGAGCGGGCCGAGGCCGTAGGGGGGCGCGCCACCGTCGTCACGTTCGACCCGCACCCACGGGCGGTGCTCGGCGGCAGCCCTGTGCCGCTGCTCACGACGCTCGACGAGCGGGCCGATCTCGTGGAGACACTGGGCCTCGACCGCGTCGTCGTGCTGCCCTTCACGCGTGACCTCTCGATGGTAGAACCCGAGGCTTACGTCGAGGACGTACTGCTGGGCGTGATCGGGATGCAGGAGATCGTGATCGGGTACGATCACCGCTTCGGGCGCAACCGGGCGGGGGATCGGACGCTGCTCGAACGGATGGGCGCGCAGCACGGCTTCACGGTGGACGTGATTCCCGAACAGATTGTGACCGGCATCACGGTGTCGTCCACGCAGATTCGACGGACCTTGCTAGAGGAGGGCGATGCGCGGACGGCGGCAGAGCTACTCGGGCGACCCTATAGCTTCGCCGGGACCGTCGTCAAGGGCGACCAGCGAGGGCGGCAGATCGGCTTCCCGACTGCCAACGTCCATCCCGAGGAGCGCCGCAAGTTGATCCCGAGGCCGGGCGTCTACGCCGTCCGTGCCGAGGCGCCGACCGGCCGCTTCGACGGCATGATGAACGTCGGGCGGCGGCCTACCTTCGAGCAAGACGGGGCACTCAAGGCCGAGGTGCACCTCTTCAGCTTCGATGGCGACCTCTACGGGCTCACGCTCCGTATCCACGTGTTAGACCGGCTCCGCGATGAACGCCGCTTCGAGGGCGTAGAGGCCCTCGTGATACAGCTTCGTGAAGACCAGGCGCAGGCGAAACGCGTTCTGGCTGCCCTATCTTGAAGGTCAGCCTGGGTATCCTCCCTGGGCCCACCTGACAAGGTCGCCCCACTTCGGGGGCTTGAGGATTGAAACAACCGAAGACACCCCATGATTACCACCGACCAAAAGCAGTCGCTCGTTGCCGAACACGGCGCCAGCGCCCAGGATACCGGCAAGCCGGAGGTTCAGATCGCCATCTTCACGGCGCGCATCAACGACCTCACCGAGCACCTCAAGAAGCACCCGAAGGACCACACCTCCCGCCTCGGCCTGCTCAAGATGGTGGGCAAGCGCCGTCGCCTTCTCAACTACCTGACGAAGACCGACATCGAGCGCTACCGCGCCATCATCAAGGAACTCGGTATCCGCAAGTAACCCTCTGGCGGCGGCGCTCTCGTTTGAGGCGCCGCCGTCTTCGTATCGGGGCCTCTGCCTCGTTTTCTGCCTCCTCGCACCGCACCCGCTTCGTTGTAGTTCGGCAGTCAGTTCTCCGTGGCCCGACCGCTCGGCCCTCTTTGGGAGCGCGCCGTCGGCCTGCTGAAAACTGATTCCCGACCCTGATCCTGCTGCCGCAGGATGCTGCACCGGGTCGTGGCTGAGGGCGGGGGGCACTCCTTAACCCTCATCAACCGATGAATCCCATTACCCAGACCATCGAGGTCGGCGGCAAGACGCTGACGCTCGAGACCGGCAAGCTCGCCAAGCAGGCCCACGGCTCCGTCGTCGCCCGTCTCGGCGACACCATGGTGCTCAGCACCGCCGTCACCATGCCGGAGGCGCGCGAAGGCCAGCACTTCTTCCCGCTCACCGTCGACTACCGCGAGCGGTACTCGGCCGGGGGCCGCATCCCCGGTGGCTTCTTCAAGCGCGAAGCCCGCCCGACGGACAAGGAGGTCCTGACCTCCCGCCTCATCGACCGCACCATCCGGCCGCTCTTCCCCGACGGCTTCCGCAACGAGGTGCAGGTCCTCAACTTCCTCCTCTCCGCCGACATGGAGATCGACGCCGACGTGCTCGCCGGTGTGGGCTCCAGCGCGGCGCTCGCGCTCAGCCCGGCGCCCTTCGCCGGTCCCACGGCGCACGTCCGCGTGGGCCGCGTCGATGGTCAGTTCATCCTCTTCCCAACCACCGAAGAGCGCGAGAGCAGCGACTTCGACCTGATCGTGGCCGGTAAAGCCGATGCTATCGTGATGGTGGAAGGCGAGATGCTTGAAGTCTCCGAAGACGACATGGTTGCCGCGCTCGAGTTCGCGCACGGCCACATCCAGACCATCGTTCAGGGCATCAAGGATCTCAAGGCTGCCCATGAGGCTGCCAACGGCGCCATCGAGCCGATGGAGTACGAGACGGTCGCGCCCGACGCCGGGCTCGTCGCGAAGATCAAGGAGATGGTCGGTGGCGAGATCGAAGAGCACCTCCGCCAGCCGTACGCCAAGGAGTCGTTCTACGGCGGCATCAAGGAGATCCGTGACCGGATGCTCGACACCGTCTTCGGTGACGAGGACGACAGCCTCCTCGAGAAGGCCGAGCACGCCGTCGAGAAGATGGTCAACGCTGTCACGGGCGAAGCCTATGAGCGCGGCGATTACAAGGAGGCCTTCAAGGCCGCCGAGAGCGAGGTCATGCGCGACATGATCCTCAGCGAAGGCCGCCGCCTCGACGGACGCCGCACCGACGAGGTGCGCGATATCTGGAGCGAAGTCAGCTATCTCCCACGCGTGCACGGCTCGGCGGTCTTCACGCGCGGCGAGACGCAGGTGCTCGCCCAGGTCACGCTCGGCACCGGCCGCGACGTGCAGGGCGTGGATCAGGTCTTCGATACCGAGGACAAGCGCTTCTACCTCCACTACAACTTTCCGCCGTTCTCCGTCGGTGAGGCGCGCTTCCTGCGCGGCCCCGGCCGCCGCGAGATCGGGCACGGCTACCTCGCCGAGCGCGCGCTCAAGCCGATGCTGCCGAGTGAGGACGAGTTCCCCTACGTCATCCGCCTCATCGCGGACGTGCTGGAATCCAACGGCTCCTCGTCGATGGCGTCGGTCTGTGGTGGCTCGCTCGCCCTCATGGACGCCGGTGTACCGGTCGAGAAGCCGGTCTCTGGCATCGCGATGGGCCTCATCGCGGGCGACGACGGCCGCATCGCCATCCTGAGTGATATCCTCGGCACCGAGGACCACCTCGGCGACATGGACTTCAAGGTCTGTGGCACGCGCGATGGCATCACGGCCTGCCAGATGGACATCAAGATCGACGGCCTCTCGTCGGACCTGATGCGCCAGGCCATGAACCAGGCTCGCGAAGGCCGCCA
>JABDIZ010000064.1 GCA_013003465.1 Rhodothermaceae bacterium | reverse complement strand
GCCACGGCCGCGCCGTAGACGAGCCCAACGGCATGCCGCCACACCGTAAAGAAGCGGCGGGCGAGCCCCGGCGGCTTCTGGGGGACCATGACCTCGAACCCCGCCTTCTCGGCCGGAGTCGGCTCGCGCGGCGCGGGCGGCTCCGGCCGCCGGTGGCGCCATGACTGCACGAGGCTTGCCACGAGCGCCTGCTCGGTCTCCGATTCTTCAGCGCTCGCCTTCTGGGCCGCACTCATCGGGGCAGAGGGCCTCACCGGGACCGGACCGGGCGCGGCACTCGCCTGCTCAGTCGCGTCGGGTCCCGCCTCCAGCGACGTAGTCGGCTCCGGCTCGGGCGCATCCGCCGAGGGGGCGGCATCGCCTTCGGCCTCGGTGAATGCTCCCGCATCCGGGGGGTCTGCCTTCGGCGTCGTCTCCGAGAAGGGGACGGGCTCGGGTGGGTCCGATGGATGGGAAGACGAGGCCATGCGTATTGCGTGTTTGCGTAGTGGGTAAGGCAAACGATGCGAATGCCTTACCCACTACGAAATAGCGCGCGTCAGCGATTCCGGCCGAACTTCTCGTGGCTGGACACCCAGTCGTTCGACGAGATGGCTGAGGCCAGGCTGATCTCGCCCGCCAGCACGACACCCGCGATGATCTCGGCAAACTTCTTCACCCTATCGCGGCCCGAACAGCCGAGCAGGCGCAGGCATTCGTTCTGTGTGGCGAGGCCCGTGCCGCCGCCGTAGGTCGCCACGATCAGGCTCGGAATGGTGATGGACATGTAGAGGTCATCGTCTGGCGTCAGCTCCGTATACAACAACGCGGCGCTCGACTCCGAGACGTTCGCTACGTCCTGGCCCGTCGCGATGAACATGGCCGTGATGCCGTTGGGCGAGTGGAGGCCGTTGTTGTTGGCCCCCGAGAGGATGGAGCCGATGCCGCCCGCGATGCCCCAGTGGTAGTGGAGCCCGCTGGGCTCGACGCGCATGTGCTGGCGCAGCACATCGCCCTTGACGGTGCATTCGGCGGTGACGCGCTTGCCGCGCGTGCGCATGATGTTGACCTGGCTCGCCTTTTTGTCCGTCGCGAAGTTGGACTCGAGGTAGAAGCGGCGGATGGTGTCGTTGTTCTCCAGAATCCACGAGCAGGCGGCGAAGGTGGCGCGACCCACCATGTTCTGTCCGGCCGCATCGCCCGTGGTCCAGTTGAAGCGGCAGAAGGCGAACTTGTTGGAGAGGTAGGTGTCGATGTCGCGCAGCTTGCCGATGCTCGTCGTGGACTCGCCCGCCGCGCGGATGGGCTCCATGTTCTCACCTAGCCACGCCTTGAAGTCGCGCGCCTCGCGGGCCGACTCGAAGATGAACACCGGTGCCCGTTGCATGGCGTCCTCGGACACCGTGCATGTGACGCCGCCGGAGAGGTTGAGCACCTTCATGCCGCGGTTGTAGCTCGCCACGAGCGTGCCCTCGGTGGTCGCCATCGGGATGAGGAAGTCGCCTTGGGCGTACTCGCCGTTCACGGTGAGCGGCCCGGCCACGCCCAGCGGCACCTGCGCCGCCCCGACAAAGGCCTCAATGTTGCCCCCCAACGTGTGGGGATCGAAGGAGTACTGCCAGATGTGCTCGAACGACTCGCCGGTGTAGTCCTCCACAAAGCGCTGGCGCGTCTGGATGCCCTCCTCGCCGTAGTCGTCCTCGGGGTGGCGCGGGATGCGCACGCGGTCTGGCTCGTGGGGCATGATCGAGTCTTTGACCTTGAAGTCGAGCATGCCCATGCCCTCGATCTCGAACTCCAGGCGGATCTGATGCACGCCCTCATCCACATCGATGCCGGGCGCTTGCACATGAACGACCTGCCGTAAGGGGAAGGCGAGTGGGTTTGAGGAGGAGACCTCCGCCGCGCGGAGCGTAGTGCCGTCATCCAGCGAGAGTGTGAGCCGGTCCGCGGCTACCTCGGTGCCGTCCACCGAGACCGTATGGAGGCCGGTCAACTTGGCGTCGACGAGGCGGTTCTTGAGACTGAACTGGACGCCATCATCGGTGGGCGTGAGGCTGCCGTTGGTGTAGAGCTGCCGGAGAACGAGAGACGGGATTTTCATAAGTCAACGCCAGGTCGGGGAGTGGGCGAGTAAGGTACGATTCCCGGATTGTCCGAGAACGAAAAGGCGTATCGGCGACTCGGGGCGGATTCGCTTGGGGAGACCGCGCGTATTGTTTAGGTTAGATCTGGCCTCGGCGCTCGCTTGAGTGTTCAAGCTGGAAGCGCTTTTCCTCTTTTTCTCGATTACGCTCATGGGTCTTCGGTTGGCCAGTGTCGCCGTAATGGCGGCCGTGTTGCTCACAGTGGGAGTGGCGTGTGATAGCAGTGGCGGCACGTCCGGTGATGGTCTTCAGGCGTTCACCATTGAAATTGCTAACATTGGCTCGTCTTACCCCGTGCTGAAGAGCGGGGCGATTGAGCGGCCGATCAATTCGAACCTGGCGCGCCCCGCCCTGCCCGGCGAAGGCTTCGAGTTCACCATCACGGCGCCGCCCAACACCGTCCCGGGTGAAGAGATGCGGCTCAATGTGGCTCTGATGTTTGTCGAGTCGAATGACCTGTTCTACTCCTTTGGGCCGGAAGGGATACCGCTGTACAATGCTGATGGCACGCCGCGAGGGATGAACGGGCAGGAGGATGTGACCAGCGAAATCGTCCTGTTCGATGCAGGCACTGAACCCAACGAAGAACCCGCGGCAGGGACCACGCAGCCCGGTGACCCGGGGGATGACGACACGAACGTGGGGCCAACTGAAGGGGGGACTATTCAGATCATCCCAGATGGAGGGACAGACATCGCCGGATTTTCGTATCCCGAGGCCGTGACCGTGCTGCGCGCCACGGTGGCGTATGTGGCCGAGAATGAGTTCCTGATTCGCATTCTGAACGAGTCCGATCCCAGCCAGAGCAACCCCAATGGCTGCACGCTCACCCCACCGCCCGACGGGTGTCGCCCGGTTACACTCTCGCCCGTGGTGTGGGCCGTCCACAATGCCTCCTATTCTTTCTTCGAGGTGGGCCAGCCTGCTACAGAAGGCATCGAGCGGCTGGCCGAAGATGGAGAACCGCTCCCGTGGGCCGAGGAGCTGGAACCCGAGACCGGGGTCACGGCGCTAATCTCGCCCGGTGCCTTTGCGGTCCATAGCAACACCTTTACGTTCTTTACCCTGGGCAATGCCGCTTCCGAAGGCATCGAGCGCCTGGCCGAGGATGGCGACCCCGCCATACTCGCCGCGGCCTTCGCAAGCGATGAGAATGTGAAGGCTTCCGAGACCTTCTTGCGGGGGACTACGGCGTCGGTAGATGGGCCGATCGGGCCGGGTGAAACCTTTTCGTTCACCATCGAAGCAGAGCGGGGAGACCGCCTGACCCTGGCCATGATGTACGTTCAGTCGAACGATCTTTTCTATGGCATGGAGCCCGAAGGGCTCAGTCTCTTTACCCGTGAAGAGCCCCTAGCCGGGGATATCACCGTGCGGCTGCGCTTCTTTGATGCCGGGACCGAAGGTGACGAGGAGCCTGGCGTCGGCGCGTTCCAGCCCATTCGCCAGCCCGAGCCCAATACCGGCCCGGAGGGAGAAGGCGTCATCACGCGCATCGGGAGCCGGGACGATGGGTTCACCTACCCGGACATCCCATCCCTGCTGCGGGTGACCATCACGCCGGACGTGGCTCCCTGAGCGGCCTCTTGGTCGTTGTGTATCGTTCTGTGAGACGTCGGCGGGACCCTACGCCGTAGCCTGGGGCGTATCCATTTCGTTGTTGACTTTTCTCTTTTGGGCGTACGCCCCGATGCCATGTCTGTACAGGCTGCCATCCTGATCGTCGAGGACGACCCCGACATAGCCGATCTCCTCGAATTGCACCTGAGCGATCTCGGCTACCGCGTGGATGTGGTGGACGATGGTCGCGATGGGATCGACCGCGCCCGCGTGGGCGACTACGCGTTGATTCTGCTGGACCGGATGCTGCCGAGCATGGATGGGCTCGACGTGTGTCGTACGCTGCGCGCCGAGGGCATTCCCACGCCCATCCTCATGCTCACGGCCAAGAGTGAGGAGATGGACAAGGTGGTCGGTCTTGACCAGGGGGCCGACGATTACGTGACCAAGCCCTTCTCGGTACACGAGTTGCTGGCCCGTGTCAAAGCACTCATCCGCCGCCGCCGCCTCGACGGGACCGAGAGCGAAGGCGACGCCCGCCGCGACATTGAGGTGGGGCCGATCCACATCTCACCTTCCAAGCGCACCGTCCTGCTCTACGGCAAAGCCGTGGACCTGACCGCCAAGGAATTCGACCTCCTCGCCCTGTTCGCGCGCCATCCGGGCCGGGCGTTCTCCCGTCAGGAACTGCTCGATCTCGTCTGGGGCTACCAGTATGCCGGCTACAGCCACACCGTCAACTCCCACATCAACCGACTCCGCGGAAAGATCGAGCCCGAGCCGGAAGACCCCCAGTTCATCCGCACCGTCTGGGGCGTCGGGTATCGGTTCGCCGAACGGGAAGAGCTCGAGCCTGACGAGCAGGCCGCCTAGCGCAACCCTCGCGCCCCTGCACTGGTGGCAGCGGTTCTACGTGCGCCTCGCGGCGCTCTTTCTCGTCCTGCTGCTCGGCCTCGGCCTCGTGCTGGCGCTGCTGGCGCTCGACGCGGCGGCCGATGTGGCCGAGGCCGCTGACCAGGAACTGCACCGAGACCTCGCGAGCGACCTCGCGCCGCGCTTCGAGCCGTACCTGACCGAGGGCATCGATGAGGCCGCCATCGACAGCATCATCGCCGGGATGACGCAGATCAACCGCCGCCTCGATGTCTACCTCCTCGAAGCCGACGGGACCATCAAGGGCTGGTTCATGGGCGGAGGGGAGGACCCGCAACTGGAAGGGGTAGCGCTGGGCCCCATCATGCAGTTCCTCTACAACGAGCCCGCCCCCATCCTCGGCGACGATCCCTCGCGGCCGGGCGAGCAAGCCCCCTTCAGCGTCTCGCCGATCTCGGTGATGGGGCAGGAGGGCTGCTACCTCTACCTCCTCCTCCAGAGCGAGGACTACGATGCTGTGCTGGCCTCCCTGCGGGGGCCGGTGTTCGGGCGTCTCGCGCTGCGCGCCTCGCTCCTGGCCTTCGCGCTGACGGCGCTCGTGGGGCTGGCGCTGTTCTGGTGGCTCTCCCGACGCCTGACTACGCTGCGCGCGGCGGTGTCTGCCTTTGAGCGCGGGCAGATCGACCGGCGTGTGACGGTCCAATCCAACGATGAACTTGGGCACCTCAGCGCCGCCTTCAACGCGATGGCCGAGCAGATCGAGGGCCAGATGGAGGACATGCGCCGGGCCGACCGCCTTCGGCGTGAACTCGTCGCCAACGTCTCGCACGACCTGCGGAGCCCGCTCGCCTCGATACAGGGCTACCTCGAAACGCTGCAACTCAAGGCCGAGAGCCTCCCGCCGGAGCGTCGCCGCCGCTACGTCGATGTGGCGCTAGCGCAGACACGCCGCCTCGGTAGCCTCGTCACGCAGCTCTTCGACCTGTCGAAGCTCGATGCGCGGCAGGTGCAGCCGCACTTCGAGGCGTTCCCCATCGCCGAGTTGATGCAGGACGTGGTGATGCAGTACGAGCCAGAGGCTGAAAAGCGGGGCGTCGTGCTGCGAGCCGTGCTGCCGGAGACGGGCCTGCCCCTCGTGCGCGCTGACATCGGCTTGATCGAGCGTGTATTGACCAACCTCCTCGATAATGCCCTGCGCTATACCCCCGAGGGCGGCACGGTAGAAGTCCGACCGGTGGACGACGGAGCAATGGTCTGCGTCGAGGTTGCCGACACCGGCGTCGGGATTTCGCCAGAAGTCTTGCCCCATGTCTTCGAGCGCTTCGTTCGCGCCGACGCCAGCCGCTCCCGCGCACAAGGCGACGGGGCCGGGCTCGGCCTCGCCATCGCCAAGCGGATCGTGGACCTGCACGGTGGCGCCATCAAAGTGGAGAGCGAGCCCGGCGTGGGCACGACCTTTACGTTCGGACTGCCCGTCGTCGGGTAGGGTGGAAGGCTTGAGGTTGAGCGGTTGGTGGGTGTGGCTGTCCAACCTGCATCGATCCAACCGGGACCTTTCAACCCAACTGCACCCACATCACATAGTGAGGGCCGATGCCGGGGATGTCGAACTCCGGACCGATGGTCTGGAGCCCGAGCGTTTGGTAGAAAGCCAGCGCACCAATGCGGGCGTTGCACCACAGGAGATCGGAGCCGTTCGCCTGCACGTGGGCGAAGCAGGCTTCCAGCAATCCCCGCCCGAAGCCCTCGCCGCGCACCTCCGGGGTCGTTGCCATGCCGCGCAGGCGGAAAGCGAGTCCCGCAGGCATTTCTGCACGGTAGGCTTCTGGTGACGGCTCCGGGTAGATCGTCGCGATGCCGACGAGGTGGTCGTTCTTGAAAGCCCCTGCATGAAATCCGTCAGGGTGATCATCGCCGGGGTAGACGAGCTTGGCGGGCGGCTGGCCGGGGCGCAGGATGGCGGCGCGGAGCGGACGGGTTTCGGCCGCCGTGATCGGACGAATCATGCTTCAGACGGAAGGGCAGGGGCCTCGCGAAAATACCGCAGTCGCTTGTCTACGACGGCCTCCCACGAAAACGTGCGCGCCACGCGCAGGGCCTCGTCGCAGAGCGCGGCGTAGGGGTCGTCCGGCATCGCCAGCACGGCCTCCATGGCGTCGGCGAGGGCCTCGGGCTCCTCGGGCTCAATGATCGGACCGACGCTGTACGAGTCGGGCCCGCCGAGGCGCGTCACGACGACCGGGAGGCCGCACCCCATCGCTTCAAGTGCCGCGAGGCCGAAGCCCTCCGCCCGCGACGGCATGATGCTCAGGCGCGCGGCGTTGTGGAAATCGCGGACGACCGCGTAGGGCTGGTGGCCCAGGAAGTGGCAGCCTTCGCGGCTGTACGCCTCGGGGCGGTTCGGATCGAGCGTCTCTTCCAGCTTGCCGGAGCCGAAGAGGAGGAGGTGGGGCGGGACGGCGAGGCGCTCGCGGAGAAGCCGGTTCGCTTCCAGAATGATGTCCACGCCCTTGGTTTTGGAAAGTTTGCCCGCGAAGGTGACGAGTGGAGCCTCGGCTGGAATGGTGAGGTCGTGGGCAGCAAGCAATGCAGCCCGGTTTACTTCGATCGGCCGGAAGACCTCACGGTCGTAGCCGTTGCCCATCACGATCACCTCTTCGGGCAGCACGCCGTAGAGGCCCACGATCTCCGCTTTGTTACCCTCCGAGAGCGCGAATACGTTCTCGGCCTGGCGTGCGGCGTGGGTCGCGTAGGGGCGCATGCGCGTGTCCTGGTGGAAGGCCATCTGATCCGAGTGGTGCGCCATCACGAAGTATGGCAGGCCCAGTTCGGAAGCGGCGTAGGGCATCGCCCAGACGTGCTGGCACTCGATCACGTCGGGCCGAAACGCCGCGACGACCTCGGCGAGGCGCGCGCGGAAGCTCGACAGAAACAGATCGAGTTGCGCCTGCGTGAGTGCGCTGTACGTCCAGGCCCCGTCGAAGTTGGCCGGGTTGGGGTCCGGGATCATCAGCGGGAACGTGTACAACTCCACGCCTTCCAGCACAATGGGAAACGTCCAGAGCAAATGCTCGGCGTCCGGCGCGGGCACGTCCACGTCAGGTGCGTCCCGGGTATCCGGGTAGAGGATGCCGACCGTGTGGCCGAGGTCGTGCAGCCGGTCGGCGAGGGCGGCCACGACGGTGCCGCTGCCCGTCCCCCAACCGCCGGTCATCGTGAAGAGGATTCGCATACTAGCAGAGGCATCAGGCACAGGTCCGGATGAGGAGGGCGAAGGCGAGGCCGAAGCCCACCATCGCCAGGCCCAGGGAGCCGAGGAGCGAGAGTAGCGCGGGTTGCCATCGTGCCTTCCAGACGAGCATGCCGGGCGGAATAAACAGGGCGAGCAGACACATCGCACTCCAGAGCATGAATACGCCATCCAGCCCCGCGGTGCTCCGGCAGCCATCGGAGCCTAAGGCCAGCAGCATCAGGCCAAACAGGTACACGCCGCCCATCAC